>JBILVU010000271.1:0-3393 GCA_044370285.1 Prosthecobacter sp. | reverse complement strand
ATGATGTGAAAGCGGTCGCTGTTGGCATTGTCGATGCCGGGGGTGTAGCCGATCTGGCCTGCTTTGAGGTAATGAACGTCGTCATCCGTGATGCCAGCGGGCTGGACGACGGCGGTGGTGTGCAGGCTGAAGACGGCGGCGGGTTTCGGATTTTCCATCGCACCTTCGGCGACCATTTGTTTGGCACCCCAATCCCCTTTGAAGGTGGCGGGCATGGCTTCTTCGGCAGGCTGAAAGAGGAATTTCACGCTGCCGTGGAGGAGATCGCGGTGTTTGGAGAGCAACTCGGCCACGCCCATGGCGCAGGTGGTATGCACATCATGCCCGCAGGCGTGCATGACGCCGGGCACCTGCGAACGATAAGGTGTGCTGCGCAGTTCTTTGATGGGAAGAGCATCCATATCTGCCCGCACGGCCACGCAGGGGCCTTCATGGTCTCCTTTGAGGATGGCGACGATGCCGTGCTTGGCGACGCCGGTTTTGATGTCGGTCATGCCGAGTGATCTGAGGTGAGCTTCCACGATTTTCGAGGTGCGCGCTTCCTCGTTGGAGAGCTCGGGGTGGCTGTGGATGTCCCGGCGGATATCGACGAGCTTTGGAAAGAGGCTCTCGATGGTCTTCTGAAAGGTGGCATCGCGAGTTTCAGCCGCGAAGGCGTTGGCGGCGGCGAGCAAGAGGAGGGCGAAAAGGCGCATGAGGCGATTACGAGCCAACAACGGCGGATTTGGAATCAAAATGTGCCTACGCTTGCCAAGAATACTGCTTCACACGCGGCGGCCCATCGAAGTATAACGCAGGCCATGAAGCTCTCCGGCCTCCTCGTTTTCCTCTCCGCCTCGCTCTCTTTCGCTGCGCCGTCTGATCCGCCGAATGTCGTACTGGTGATGGCGGATGATCAGGGCTGGGGGGACATGGCTTACAATGGTCATCCGCAGGTGAAGACGCCGAATTTTGACGCGATGGCCCGCGAGGGCATCCGCTTTGATCAATTCCATGCCGCCGCACCCGTGTGCTCACCTACGCGGGGCAGTGTGATGACGGGACGCACGCCGAATCGCTTTGGCTGCTTCTCGTGGGGGCACACGCTTCGCCCACAAGAAGTGACCATCGGTGAGGTGATGCAGAAGGCGGGTTACCGCACCGGCCATTTCGGCAAGTGGCACCTCGGCTCGGTGCAGAAGGCCAGCCCCGTCTCGCCCGGTGCGAGCGGCTTTGATCGCTGGGTCTCGGCGCCAAACTTCTTCGACCTCGATCCCATCCTCAGCGATCAAGGCCGGGCGGTGCAGTTCAAAGGCGATAGCTCGGACATCACGGCGGATCTCGCTTTGAAATTCATCCGTCAGTGTGCGGAGAAAGATCAGCGCTTCCTGGCGGTGGTGTGGTTTGGCTCACCGCATAGCCCGCACAAGGCCCTCGATGCGGACCGCGACCTCTACGCCGACCAGCCGAAGAACGTCCGCGACTTCTACGGAGAGATCACCGCCATGGATCGTGCCTTTGGCCGCATCCGCGAGGAGTTGAAGAAGCTCGATCTCCGCGACGAGACGGTGCTCTGGTATTGCAGCGACAACGGCGCTCTGCCGAAGATCGGGTCCAGCGGTGGGCGTCGTGGTAACAAGGGCAAAATTTACGAAGGCGGCCTGCTCGTGCCCTCGCTGCTCGAATGGCCAGCGCAGTTCAAAGAGCCCAAAGTCATCACCACGCCCTGCGTGACGAGCGACATCCTTCCCACCATCGCCGAGATCACTGGCGCGGCCATCGGCCATGACATGCCGCTGGATGGTCAGAGCCTCCTCCCGGTGCTCGAAAGCGAGGCCAACACACGCAGCAAGCACATCGGCTTTTGGGAGGCGGGCAAAGGCGGCATCAGCACGCCGTCCGACAAATGGATGGCCGATCTCCTCGCCGATCAAGCCAAGGGCATCGAGCCCAGTGACCCCGCTCGTCTGATGATGGACGCCGGAAAGATCGGTGAGCCGGTCTCACTCACGAGCTTTGCGGGTCATTCGGCCTGGCTCGAATGGCCGTGGAAGCTTCACCGCATCGAAAAGAAGGGCGAGGTGGAGTGGGAACTCTACAACCTGGCCACCGATGCGAATGAAGAGCACATCCTCATCGCCGAGCAGCCCGAACGTTTTGCCGCGATGCGCAATGCACTCGAAGACTGGCTCGAAAGCGTGGCGAGGAGCCTGAATGGCGAAGATTACAAATAGGGCGGTCTTCGGCGTGCTCACGCCCGCCGCTACCCAACAACGAAACAGGCCGGGAGGTGATCCCGGCCTGCGTGGAGTGAAAGCTGTTCGAGTCGTTTACTTGCTGTTCTCGGCGAACTGGGCGTCGAAGATGATCTTCGAGGGCGGGAAGTCGATCTTCTTCACGAAGGCGGCGGATTCGGTGGCACCGAATTCGCGGTCCATGGCGCCGTCTTCCCACTCGACGGAAAGAGGGCCGCCGTACTCGATGTCGTTCAGAGCACGGATGATGCGCTCGAAGTTGATGTTGCCACGGCCGACGGACTTGAAGTCCCAGTAGCGGCTCGGCTTGTGGAAATCGACGTGGCCGCCGAAGACGCCCGCCGTGCCGTCACCGATGCCCCAGGCCACATCCTTCATGTGAACGTGGAAGATGCGGTCTTTGAACTGGTAGATGAACTTCACATAATCGACGCCCTGGTAGCCGAAGTGGCTGGGGTCGTAGTTGAAACCGAAGGCGGGGTGATAATCGAGGGCCTGGAGAGCACGCTCGGCGCTGGCGATGTCGAAGGCGATCTCGGTGGGGTGCACTTCGAGAGCGTAGCGGATGCCGAGCTTCTGATACTCGTCGAGGATGGGCTTGAAGCGCTTGGCGAAGTCGGCGTAACCAGCATCGATCTGGCCGGGAAGGTTCGGCGGGAAGGAATAGACGAGGTGCCAGATGCTGCTGCCAGTGAAGCCGTTCACCACGCTGACGCCGAAGCGCTTCGCGGCATGGGCGGTCTTGATGAGTTCCTCGGCAGCACGCTGGCGGACGCCTTCCGGATCGCCATCGCCATAGATGTGGCCGGGGAGGATCTGCTTGTGACGCGGGTCGATGTTGTCGCACACGGCCTGGCCGACGAGATGGGTGGAGATGGCGTGGCACTGCATGCCAGCGGCTTTCAGCTTGGCGCGTTTGGCATCGCAGTAGGCTTGATCGGCCTTTTCGACTTCAAAGTGATCACCCCAGCAGGCGAGCTCGAGGCCATCATAGCCAAAGCTTTTGCCCTTTTGAAGCATGGTTTCGAAGGAGAGATCGGCCCACTGGCCGGTGAAGAGAGTGACGGGACGGGGCATGACGTGTGGTGGTTGAATGGAGGCCGGGAAGAAGGAGAAAGAATGCGGAATGTCGAATGTGGAATGACGGAATTTTGAGGCT
>JBILVU010000053.1:0-36395 GCA_044370285.1 Prosthecobacter sp. | reverse complement strand
CCTGGGGAAGGCTCCAGTCCTGATCTCTCACGCCGCATGGCGCAGCTCGGCATGTATTCTGCGGATGCCTCTCTGGATGCGAATATCAGCTCCCAAGCCTGGGAGGCGGTGAAGGCCTGGGCTACTCGAAGGGAGATTGAGCCATCGTCGATGAACCGCTTCCGCCCCTGGTTTGTCTCGCTGATGATGACGGCCAAGGAATACTCCGTGCTGGGTGCCACGCCGGATCTCGGCGTGGATGCTCACTTTGAAAAACGAGCACGCGAGGATGGCAAACCGGGCGAAGGGTTAGAGACCACGGACTTCCAGCTTCAATTATTCGCTTCCCTCAGCAATCGGCAGCAGCAGGAGCTACTCGACCAGACGCTGGCGGAGCTTTCCAGCGTGTCCGAGGAATATGAAAAGATGATCGAAGCCTGGAAGCGGGGAGATATGGTGGCGCTGCATGACATGCTTTTTCGCGAAGCCTCCAAGCATCCCGATCTCATGAATATGTTTCTCACGGCGAGAAACATCGTGTGGGTGGATCGGCTCAATACGATGCTGGACCGCGGAGAGAAGGCCATGGTGCTCGTGGGCGCTGGGCATCTCACGGGGGAATCAGGCCTGTTGGAGCTGCTAGCGAAGCGCGGCCACAAGGTGCGGCACTACCGCGAGGTGCAGGATTTTTGAGCTAGCTCAGGCGATCAGACGAGGTGCAGCCGCGTGAGATCCTGCGTATCCACCATGCCCACTGGCTTGCCTTCTGCGTCGATGACGACGAGATCGTCCACGCGGCATTTTTCCAACGTGGCGAGCACTTCGGCGGCCAGTTTATCCGCCTGGATGGAGACGGGGCGGCGGGTCATGAATTCTTCCACCGCCCTCTCGGCGATGGCTTGATCACGCTGAAAGGCGCGGACGAAGTCCCCATGCGTGAAGACGCCCGCGAGGCCGCCATCCTCCAGCGTGACCACGGCGGCCCCGCTTCGTGCGCGGGTCATGGCCTCCAAGGCCTCGCGAACGGGGGTGGCGGGAGAGACGACGGCCATTTGTGGTCCGCAGCGCATCACATCCCTCACGCGGGTGAGCAGGGCACGGCCCAGTGAGCCGCCTGGATGCAGGCGGGCAAAATCTTCCTGCTGAAAGCCACGGGCCTCCAGCAGCACCATCGCCAGCGCATCACAGAGCACGAGCATGACCGTGGTGCTGGAGGTCGGTGCGAGATTCAGCGGACAGGCTTCCTGCTGCACGCGGGTATCAAGCGTCACATCCGCATGGCGAGAGAGGGTGGAGGAAAGCCCACCGGTGAGGGCGATGAGGGGAAGGCCAAAACGCTTCAAATGTGGAAGGAGGGCCAGGAGTTCCACCGTCTCCCCGCTGGCGCTGAGCATGATGGCGAGATCACCGGCATCGATCACGCCAAGATCGCCATGCAGTGCATCGCCCACATCGAGAGCCACGCAGGTGGCCCCCGTGCTGTTGAGTGTAGCAGCGAGCTTCCGCCCGATGCTGCCGCTCTTTCCCACGCCGCAGACGATGATCTTGCCGCGACCTTCCAAGCAGGTCCGCATCAGCTCGACGGCTTTTCCGAAGCTTTCATCCACGCGGTCATGCAGCCTCGTGAGCTCATCGATTTCGAGCTGGATCACACGGCGGGCTTTTTCGCGATGGTTGGTCATGGAGGCTGCCATGGTAGGCAGAAAATCGGCGGCTGGCAATCAGTGCGAGCCTCCCCTGCTCTTCCACACCGGTAGATGATGGCCTGTGCTTTGCCTCTCGACATCCATGCGGCCCTGCGGTGTAATGTGCCCTTCGCATGCAGACCCCCACCGCACGCCCCGCGCCGGAAATCCGTGACCATGAGACGCTCCGCCTCATCGGACGCGGCGCTTTTGGTGAAGTCTGGCTGGCTCGGAGCGTCACCGGCGTGCTGCGAGCGGTCAAAGTGGTGTGGCGGGAGGATTACGACCGGCCGGATTCGTTCGAGCGTGAGTTTGAGGCCATCAAACGCTACGAACCCATCTCCCGCCGTCACGAAGGCCTCGTGCCCATCCTCCAGGTGGGCCGCAATTCGCAGGAGGGCTTCTATTATTATGTGATGGAGCTGGCCGATGACCTGGAAACCGGCCGCGAGATCCATGCGGAGACCTACAAACCGCACACGCTAGGCCTGCAGATGCGCCGGGATAAACGCGTCAGTGCGGATCGCTGCATCGCCCTCGGGGTAAACATTGCCGAGGGGCTCGAATACCTTCACCACAACCAGCTCATCCACCGCGATGTAAAGCCCTCGAACCTCATTTTTATCGAAGGAAAGTGCCGCCTGGCGGACATCGGCCTCGTGGCCTTGCTCGGCCAGCGGAGCTTCGTCGGCACGGAAGGCTTCGTGGCACCTGAGGGGCCAGGCTCCGCCGCTTCGGATATTTTTTCTCTCGGCATGGTGCTCTACGAGGCCAGCACGGGCAAAGACCGGCTCGATTTCCCAGATCTCCCTTCCTTCACCGAGACGGGTGCCAACCTCGTCGTGTGGCGCCGTCTCCATGATGTGATCTGCACCTCCTGCGCCCCACAGGCAAAGGATCGCTTCGTGAATGCCGCCGAGATGTCCCTCGCGCTTAAAGGCCAGCCGTTGCCCTCCAGCCGCAAGGCTCTGTGGACGTGGGGGCTCGCCGCAGCGGCGGTCGTGGCTCTCATCGGCGGAGCAGCGGGCATGTGGATCGCTCAAAAGCAGCGTGCGGAGCAAACCGTGGCGATGAAGCAAAGCCAGCCCCGCATGCGCATCGTCACCACACCGCCCGGAGCCTCCGTTTTCGCTGGGCAGGAAAGGCTCGGCTTCACGCCGCTCGATCTCAATCCCGCCGATGGCGTGCCGGTGATCTACCAGCTCATGATGCCCGGCTATAAGCAGGAAGAAATCGAGCACACCGTCCGCGATGGCGAGCCGGAGGTCTTTGATTTGAAACTCGAGCCCACCCGCCTACCGCAAAAGGGCGAGCGTTGGGTGAATAGCATCGGCATGGCCTTCAAACCTGCTGCGGGTGGTCACATCACCGCCGAGCCAGTGGAGATGAAATACTTCCGCCGCTTTCTCGATGCGGGAAACCGCTCCTTCGAAGGGAAAGTCGTCCGCTCGCAGCCCGGCAAGGACAAAGAGAGCGCCTATGTGGTCGTGGTGCCCGTGGGTGATGCGGAGGCCTTCCGCTACTGGCTCACGGAGGCGGATCGTGACGGCTCCTTCCTCAGCCAGGAGCATCATTATGTCGTCGAGCCCTTCTACTTCGTCGAAAGCGGCCAGCCCGAAGCCGCAGAGATGCCCGATGAAGATCGCGAGGAGGAAAATGCCGGAGACGATGAGAAAAACTGGCAGGCCTTTTACCTCCGCGTTGAACGCCAAACCTACGGCAGCGTGATCCTCCGCAGCCAACCGGAAAAAGTCCGCGTGTACATGCACGAGCAGCTTCTTGGCGAAACCCCGCTCGAACTGCCCCGCGTGCGCACCGGCCCGTTTGAGGTGGAACTGCGTGGCGAAGGCTTTGCCGATGTCGTCCTCGAAGGTGACGTGCGGGAGGGTGAGCAGATCGAACTCTTCAGCGATATGCAGACCCGCAAAGCGGTGAACTTTGGCCGCGAATGGAGCGCCAACAGCCTCGGCATGCGCATGGTGCCCCTCGATGATAATTTGATGATTTCCGCCTGGGAGACACGCCACCGCGATTTTCAAGAATACGCCCGCTCCGCCAATGCACGCAAACCCGGCAAGATGGACGACGCGGGCGGCAACAACAAAGGAGCCAACCTTCCCGTCGTCGGCGTGGATCGCGAGGAGGCCCGAGCCTTCTGTCGCTGGCTCACCGAACGTGAGCGCAATGCGGGCCTCATCGGTGCGAAAGACGAATATCGCCTCCCCACCGATGAAGAATGGAGCCGTGCTGTGGGCCTGCCCCCGGAACGCGGCACCACCCCTGCCGAACGCAATGGCCGCATTCGCGGCGTCTATCCTTGGGGTTATGATTGGCCTCCACCCAATCACATCGATAACCTCGCCGATCCCGCCACCGGCCGGAAAGCCAGCCTCGATCAGTTCATCGCCGGGTATGAGGATAAATTCGGCATCCCAGCCAGCGTCGCCGCCCTAGCGCCGAACCGCGAAGGCATCTCCGGCCTCGCCGGAAACGTCAGCGAATGGGTGAGCACCGATTTTGAAGCCGCCCCCAAGCCCAAAGAAGGCGAAAAAGCCAAGTCCGCCTTAGCCACGGTGCGCGGGGGAAACTGGCGTAGCGCCACGCCCGATGAACTCCAGGCTTCCGCCCGCCAAGCCGTGCCCGCCGAAACCCGGCGGAACACCATCGGCTTCCGCGTCATGCTCGCACGCGGCAAATAGAACGGTTCATGCGTGCCTCGTTGACAAGCGAGCCGCGTCCGCCACTCTAGCCCCTCGCCAGTCGAGGCGGGTGTAGCTCAATGGTAGAGCGGGTGCTTCCCAAGCATCATACGAGGGTTCGATTCCCTTCACCCGCTCCACACTTCAAAGGCACTCCTCACATCGGCTGCGAGCCGGTATGGTCGTAAAGGATGAGATTCCCCTCCATCTTCACAAAAGAGAGTGACTCTGCGAACTGATCAAGATCTAGGCTGGTGAGGCGGAAAAGCTTGCCCTTCCAGATGCCTACGGTGCCGTAAGTGCCTGTGATGAGGTTTTGAACGCTGGAAGCCTTGTCCCCAGGCACCACGAAATCACAGCCAGCAACCGTGGCGCACACCGCCATGCTCACGATCTCCTGCGCATTGCGCTGGCGGGAGATGCTAACGACGGTTTCGCGATGCCCAGCAAACCAACCGATGGCGAGGGCAGCAAGAATCCCCACGATCAAAACGCAGGCCAGCATCTCCACAATCGTGAAGGCGCGGCGTTTCGAGGAGTTAAAGGATGCTGATGACGTCATGAGTGCGAAAATTTTCCACACCACGGCCTTCAAGACAACTGTCCATATTGAAACTCACGTTCGCAGGTTTAGGAGGGAGCATGCCCGCCCCATCTCTCACTGATCTCCCGACCGCTTCGCAGGAAGCGATTGAATCAGCGGGCTATCGCCTCGCCCGCTGGCAGGCCGCGCGGCAGGTGTTGGAGCATCGCCTCGCCAAAAAACGGCTCCCAGAGCAGCTCCAATCGTGGCTAGAAAAGTGGCTTCCCAAACTCGAAATGCCCGCCGATGCACTCGAAGTTCGTTTTGAAGGTCACGAAGGCGAAATGTGGCTCGTGGAAGGCGGGCTGGCTAATTTCGCCTCCGAACGAGCCCTCCTCCATTTACCTGCCCTGAGGTCGTTTTGGAAACAGGAGCTGCGTGAGGCGCATTTTGAGGCATTGAGACAGATCGTGCCGCAGGCGTGGTTCGCGGATGAGGCCTTGATTCCACCGGGAGCCGTCATCGCAGGCCTCGGCACAGCGGATTGGGCCAAAGCGAGTGGATTGGTGAGATATGAAAACCTTTTTCTTCGCCTGAAGGAAGCCTCATGGGCTGCCAGAGCCCTTTTTCATCGAGATGCAAAGAACCAGATCGTGCTGAGAGATTGGCAAGCGTTACCTTGACGATGGGGAGGCGTGCGTGCGATGGTTCGACGCCTTTCTCCCCCACCCAAAAAACACTTCATGGCTCGCGGCTCCAATGTCACCCTCTGCTCCTTTTGCGGCAAAAGCCATGCGGAGGTCCGCAAACTGATCGCCGGGCCAGGCGTGTACATTTGCGACAACTGCATCAACGTTTGCAAAAATATCCTCGATCGAGAAGCGACCAAGGAACAGGACAATCCCGCCGGCATGCTCGTCCCCCGCCCTGCCGACATCATGGCGCTGCTCGACCAGCATGTGATCGGCCAGCCGCAGGCCAAGAAGGTGCTCAGCGTGGCCGTCCACAATCATTACAAGCGCATCCTGCACGCCCAGCAGCAGGCCGCCCGCAACGGCGGTGCTTCGAAGAACAAGATCGCCGCCACGCTCGACCCGAACGATGTCGATATCGAAAAGAGCAACGTGCTCCTCATCGGCCCCACCGGCTGCGGCAAGACCCTCCTCGCCAAGACGCTCGCCAAGCTGCTGAACGTCCCTTTTTCCATCGCCGATGCCACCACACTTACCGAGGCCGGTTATGTAGGTGAGGACGTGGAAAACATCATCCTACGCCTGCTTCAAGCCGCCGATTACGACGTAGCCCGCGCCGAGGTGGGCATCGTTTACATTGATGAGATCGACAAAATCGGCCGCAAGACCGAAAACGTCAGCATCACCCGCGATGTCTCCGGCGAGGGCGTGCAGCAGGCACTGCTCAAAATCATCGAAGGCACCGTGTGCAACGTGCCACCTCAGGGTGGTCGCAAGCATCCACAGCAGGAGTACATCCAGGTGAACACGGAGAACATCCTTTTCATCTGCGGCGGCGCTTTTGTGGGCCTGGAGCAGATGATCAAACGCCGCCGCGGCAAGAAGACGCTCGGCTTTGCCAGCATCGAATCCCACATCGCCGCAGAAGCGGATCCGAAGAAGATCACCGTCGAACCCGAGGACCTGCTCGGCTACGGCCTCATCCCCGAATTCATCGGTCGCCTGCCCATCATCTGTGCGCTGGAAGCCCTCACCGAGGCCGAGCTCATGCGCGTGCTCACCGAGCCACGCAATGCGCTCACGAAACAGTTCTCCAAACTCCTCGGCATGGATGGCGTGGAGCTATCCATCACCAAAGACGCCATGCTGGCGATGGCTAAAGAAGCCGTCACACGCGGCACCGGTGCCCGCGGCCTGCGCAGCATCTTCGAGCGCATCATGCTCGATGTCATGTATGACGTGCCCAGCCGCATGGATGTGCGGTCCGTGACCATCAATGAAGGTGTCGTCAAAGGTGAGCGCTCCCCGCTGCTGCGCCGCCGCATCGAACGGAAGGCCGCCTGATCCTATGAAGGTGCCTCCTCACATGCTCGATGAGATCGTCAACGCCCTCGGCGAGGTCTTTGCTGGCCGTCGCTATGCCGATCGCGTGATCGAATTCACCTTCAAACGCCATCGCAAATGGGGCAGCCGAGATCGCCGCCTCTTCGCGGAGTCGATTTACGAATGTGTCCGCTGGTGGCGCTGGTTCTGGCACCTCGCTGGCCTACCCGATGCCGCTCACGCCAATCCCGATGAAATCACGCCGGAGACCTGCGCCAAGGTCTGGGCCGCCTACTGGCTCTCTCATGGCCGCGAACTGCCGCATGACGACCACGAGCCGCTTTTGACCGCCGCTGAGGTGCAGAAACGCGCCAAGCAAAAAGTCTCCGATGCTCTTCGTGCCTCGATCCCCGATTGGATGGATGCCCGATGCTCCGCTGAGATCGGAGCCGCTTGGCCCGCTCTGCGCGAAGCCATGAACCAGCCCGCGGATGTCTTCCTCCGCGTCAACACGCTGAAGGGCGACCGCCGCAGCATGCGAGAAAAACTCGCGGAGTATGGTTTCGAGGCCGAGGCCGTTGAAGACGTGCCTTCAGCTCTGCGCCTCGTGCAGCGGCAGAATGTTTTCAGCACGCCCGGCTTTAAAGAAGGCCTCTTTGAAGTCCAAGATGCCGCCTCGCAGCTCATCGCGCCGTTTTTAGAAGTCGCTCCCGGCATGAAGGTCATCGATGCCTGCGCCGGTGGCGGTGGCAAAGCGCTCCACACGGCTGCTTTGATGCGTAACAAGGGCAAAATCCACGCCTTGGATGTCCACGCCTGGAAACTGGCTGAACTCAAAAAACGCGCCGCTCGTGCCGGTGTGGACATCATCGAGACCCGCGAGATCGAAGGCTCCAAAACCATCAAACGTCTCGCCGCGCATGCCGATCGCGTCTTGCTCGATGTGCCATGCAGCGGCCTCGGCGTGCTCCGCCGCAATCCCGACACGAAATGGAAGCTCGACGAGGATGAGGTGAACCGCCTCCAAGGCCTCCAGGCAGAAATTTTGGAGAACTACAGCCGCATGGTCCGCCCCGGTGGCAAGCTCGTCTATGCGACGTGCAGCATCCTACCCGGTGAAAACGAGCATCAGGTGCAACAATTCCTCCTCCGCCACCCTGGCGAATGGGAACTGGAGGCCGAGCTGCGCCGCACACCACTCGATGGCGGCTTTGACGGCTTTTACGCTGCACGCCTCGTGAAAATCACCCGCACCGTGGAGCCGCTGCCCGTGGCCGAAGAGCTGCCGATGGCGGCTTGAAGAATGGTGCGCGGAGAGGGATTCGAACCCCCGACCAACTCGGTGTAAACGAGCCGCTCTACCACTGAGCTATCCACGCATTTTGTGTGTGATCGAGACTGCCAAACAGCCAAGCCACACCTTCCAACAGTGATTGCCATTACAGACGATCCATCGAATGTCCAATTCCGATTTTCCATGCCTGTAAGCCGCGCTGAACTTCCCTCCATGCCAACCTTCTCCGAAGCGCTCCGTTACTGGCTGAAGCTCGGCTTCATCAGCTTTGGTGGGCCAGCAGGGCAGATCGCCATCATGCACAAGGAGCTCGTCGAAAAGCGCCGCTGGATCAGTGACGCGCATTTTCTCCATGCGCTGAACTTCTGCATGCTCCTGCCCGGCCCCGAGGCCCAGCAGCTCGCCACCTACCTCGGCTGGCGCTTGCATGGCGCGAAGGGCGGCATCGCGGCGGGAGCGCTGTTCGTGCTGCCATCGGTGTTCATTTTGTTTGGCCTGAGCTGGCTCTACATGGCTGGAGGGCATCTGCCTTGGCTGGCGGCGATTTTTCACGGCCTGCTCGCTGCCGTGATCGCCGTTGTGGCGGAGGCGGTGCTGCGCATTGGCAAAAAGGCGCTCAAAACGCCCGCGCTGTGGTGTCTCGCCTCCGCCAGCTTCTTGGCGATCTATTTCTTCCACGTCTCGTTCGTGCTCATCATCCTCGTGGCGGCGCTGCTCGGCTATTTCGGTCCGCGCCGCCAGTTCCCTGCTGGAAAAGCCCACGGCGAAGCCAAAGCCACCGACGCCATCGAACTGCCCCCCGCACCGAAGGCGACATGGACACGCACCCTGCTTGTCAGCACCATCTGCCTCACGCTTTGGTGGCTGCCTGTCTTCGCCATCGCTGCATGGCTCGGCTGGGACAGCACGCAGGCTCACCAAGGCCTCTTCTTTAGCAAAGCCTCACTCGTGACCTTCGGTGGCGCTTACGCCGTGCTGCCCTATGTCGCGCAACAGGCCGTCGAGACCCACGGCTGGCTTTCGCATCCGCAAATGATGAGCGGCCTTGCACTCGCCGAGACCACGCCTGGCCCACTCATCATGGTGCTGCAATTCGTCGGCTTTGTCGGCGGCTGGCAGCATCCCGGGGTGCTCAGTCCGCTGGCCGCCGCCACGCTCGGAGCCGCCATCACAACTTGGGTGACTTTCCTGCCCTGCTTCCTTTTCGTCTTCCTCGGTGCCCCGCACATCGAGAAACTCGGCCAGCAACCCAAACTCAGCGCCGCACTCACCGCCATCACCGCAGCCGTTGTCGGCGTTATTCTGAATCTCGGCGTCAATTTCACTCAAGATGCTCTTTGGCCCAAAAGCGGTCCCTTAGACCTCTTCGTGGCCGTTTTGGCCATCGCCGCCTTCGTTGCCATCCAGCGTTTCAAAATCGGCCTCATACCGGTGATCGGCGTCTGTGCGGCTTTGGGGCTCGCCAAACATCTCATGTTCGACTGAAATCACCTGCAAGACGCCTGCCCTCAGCCAGTTAAAACCTCCGCCTTCGTCATTCCTCATTCTGGTTTCGTCATTGCTTCGCATGTCCCTCCCCCGCCTCGCCCTTCGCCATCCTTACGCCATCCTCGTCGCGGTCATCGCGATCCTGCTCGGCGCATGGCAGGCGAAGGAAAAAATGGCCCGCGATGTCTTCCCACCGCTCGGCATTCCGACGATCTACGTCGCTCAGCCGTATGGCGGCATGGATGCGCTGCAGATGGAGGGCTACCTGACCTACTACTACGAGTATCATTTCCTCTACATCGCGGGCATCGAGCACGTGGAGTCCAAGAACATCCAGGGAGCCTCCATCATGAAGCTCCAGTTTCATCCGGGCACCGACATGTCGGCGGCGCTCTCGGAAACCATCGCCTATGTGAACCGCAGCCGCAGTTTCATGCCGCCGGGCACACCGGGAGCTTTCGTGACGCGATTCGATGCCGGAAGCGTGCCTGTGGGCAATCTCGTCTTCTCCACGGAAAATCCCACGCGCACCGTCGGCCAGATGCAGGACGCCGCGCTGAATATGGTGCGCCCGCTTTTCGCCACCCTGCCCGGCGTGAGTGCTCCACCGCCCTTCGGTGGCAGCGCCCGCACCATTTTGATCAACGTGAAGCCGGATCGCCTCCGCGCTTACGGGCTGTCTCCCGATGACGTCGTCAAAGCGATGACCGAGGCCAACACGATGAGCCCCAGCGGCAATCTCGCGCTGCCCAACAGCTTCCCCATCGTGCCGACGAATGCCGTCGTGAAGAACATCCAGGACCTCGCCGCCGTGCCGCTGAAGGTCACAGACAAAGGCGCGGTGTATGTCCGCGACATCGGCGAAGTCAGCGACGGCAGCGATCTCATGACCAGCATCGCCATCGTGAACGGCAAGCGCACCGTGTACATGCCCGTCACGAAACGCAGCGATGCCTCCACGCTCAGCGTCGTCGAGTTGGTGAAGCAAAACTTGCCCAAATTCAAAGCCGCCTGCCCCGAGGACATCCACGTCACCTTCGAGTTCGACCAAAGCCCCTGGATCATCCACGCCATCGAAGACCTCGTCAAAGAAGGCCTCCTCGGTGCCGCGCTCACCGGCCTCATGGTCCTCCTCTTCCTCCGCGACCTGCACAGCGCCGTCATCGTCATCCTGAACATCCCCATCGCCATCGCCGCCGCGCTGCTCGCGTTGTGGATCAACGGTTACACCGTCAATTTGATGACGCTGGGAGGTTTAGCCCTCGCCGTCGGCATCCTCGTCGATGAAGCCACCGTCGAGATCGAGAACATCCATCGACGTAGAACGAGTTTTCCAACTCGTTCCTCTGAGAACGGAGAAACGAGTTGGAAAACTCGTTCTACATTGGCCCGCATTGTCTTGGACGCCTCCGAAGAAACCATTGGCCCGCGCTCGCTGAGCATGCTGTGCATCCTCGCCGTCTTCGTTCCGAGCTTCTTCATGACGGGCGCTGCGAAGGCTCTGTTTATGCCGCTGTCACTCGCGGTCGGTTTTGCGATGATCGCGTCGTATTTGCTCTCCAGCACGCTGGTCCCCATCCTCAGCATCTGGTGGCACAGCGAGCCGAAAAAACACGCCGAACCCAAGCCTGCCAGTCAGTCACCACTACGCTACCTCTTCCTCCCCAGCCTCTCCACACGCCACATCCTCGTTCCCGCCTACCTCGCTGGCACGATCTTCGCCATCACGCTCTTCCTTCCCTTCCTCGGCACCGAAATCTTCCCTCAAATCGACGCCGGCCAGCTCCAGCTCCGCCTACGCGCCCCCACCGCCACGCGACTCGAAACCACCGAGCAGATCGCCACACGCACACTCGCCATCATCGGCGAAGAAGCCCCCATCGCCACCAGCATGGGCCTCATCGGCGTGCATGCGCCGAACTACCCCGTCAATCTCATTCACCAATGGAACAGCGGCCCCGAAGAGGCCACGCTGCAAATCCAGCTCAAACCCGGCTCGCCAGCCATCGCCGCACTTCGCGAAAAACTCCGCGCCAAGCTCGCCGCGGAGTTTCCCGGCGTTTTGTTCTCCTTCGAGCCTGCCGACATCGTTTCGCGTGTCATGGCGCTTGGATCGCCCACCCCCATCGAGGTCGCCGTCAGCGGCAAAGACTTCGCCGCCAGCCGCGCCCATGCCGAAACGCTTCGCACCAAGCTCGCCGCCCTTAAAGACCTCCGCGATGTGCAATTCAGCCAAACCCTCGACTACCCCAGCGTCGATGTGAACATCGACCGCGAACGCGCCGGCCTACTCGGCGTGAAAATGAGCGATGCCACCCGCAGCCTCGTCGCCGCCACCGCCAGCAGCCGCTTCACCGTGCCGAACTATTACGCCGACCCCAAAACCGGCCAAAGCATGAGCCTTCAGATTCAAGTGCCAGCGACGATGATGAAAAGCCTCGAAGACCTGCGCAACCTGCCCATCAGCGCCGCCGACAAAGCACCCGTGCCTTTACGCAACATCGCCAAAATCAGCGAAGGCAACGTCATCGGCCAATACGACCGCTACAACATGTCCCGCACCGTTTCGATCATCGCGAACCTGCACGATCAGCCGCTCGGCACCATCGCCAAGCAGGTCGAAAAAGTCATCGCCGACACCCCCGCGCCCACCGGCGTCAACGTCGCTCTGCGCGGCCAGGTGCCACCGATGAAGGAACTGCAAAGCGGCCTGCAAACCGGCCTCCTCATCGCCATCGTCACCATCTTCCTCCTCCTCGTCGCGAACTTCCAAAGCCTGCGCCTCGCTATCATCGTGCTCACCACCATTCCCGCCGCCTTGCTCGGCGTCGTGCTCGCCCTGAAGCTCACCGGCACCACGGTCAATATCCAGAGCTTCATGGGCGCCATCATGGCCGTCGGCGTCGCTGTCGCGAATGCCATCCTGCTCGTCACCTTCGCCCACCGCGCCCAGCTCACCGGCATGACCAAACGCGACGCCGCCCTCGAATCCGCCACCACCCGCCTGCGCCCCATTTTGATGACCAGCCTCGCCATGATCGCGGGTATGATCCCCATGGCCCTCGCCAAATCGCAGACAAGCCCCCTCGCCATCGCCACCATCGGCGGCCTCGCCTTGGCGACCGTCGCCACCGTGCTGGTGCTACCCGCGGTGTATGCGTTGCTGGCGAGCAAGAACGCGAAGGAGGCTTCGCTCGAACCCATGAACGATTAGCGCGACAGCGTCCTGGAGTGCTCCAGTCCTCTGGAGCTTTCCGCCGAAGTCGCAAACTTACTTCCTTCAAAAATCCTCATCACCACCTTCCGCTTCGAGTGTTTATCCAAGTCGAAAATCTCATGCCCGCTCGAAAGCGCCAGAGGACTGGCGCACTCCAAAACGCTTCGCGGCATTCGAAACCCAATTACCTTTTCATGACCCGCCTTTTGCTTTTCTGCCTCTGCTCCAGCGCTTTCGCTTTGGAGCTACCAACGACGAAACCCACCACCGGCATCATCCATCGCTGGGTCTCCCTGCCATCCACGCTCGCGCCATGGCAGCAGGCCACACTCCATGCCAAAGTCACCGGCTACATCGCCAAGATCAGCGTTGATAAAGGCGACACCGTCAAAGCAGGCCAAGTGCTCGTCACGCTCGAAGTGCCGGAGCTTCAGGCTGATATCGCCAAAGCGAAGACTGAGGTCACGGCGGCTCAGATCGAGGTGAAACGCCTTCACGAAGCCCGTGCGAAGTCGCCAGATCTCGTCCTTCCACAAGCTGTCGATGATGCCGAAGCCAAGCTCGCCATCGCGAAGGCCGGACTGGAGCGCAGCGAGACGCAGATCCAGTTTGCTACGCTCAAAGCGCCCTTCGACGGCATCATCACCGCCCGCTTCGCCGATCCCGGATCACTCGCCACCGCCAATACGACCAAGCTCCTCGAAGTCACCGACCTCAGTACGTTGCGCCTGCAAATCCCCGTCACCGAACTCGAAACCGGCCTCGTCGCCGTCGGCAAGCCTGTGAAAGCTCTAATCGACGCCGCCGGAGCCACGCCCATCGAAGCCAGCATCAGCCGCATCGCCTACGCCCTCGATCCCGCCACGCGCACGATGCTCGCCGAGGCCGATTTGAAGAACCCCGACCTCAAACTCCGCTCCGGCATGTATGCGATGACGAAGATCGCTGTCGAAAAACACGAAGGAACCACCTTGATCCCTGTGGGTGCCTTGGTGATGGAAAAGACCAACGCCTTTGTCTTCAAGCATGTGGATGGCAAAGCCATGAAGACCGCCGTGAAGATTGGGTTCAACGACGGCGTGAATGTCGAAGTGCCGGAATTGAAAGCGGAGGATGTGCTGCTGGTGCCGGGAACCACGGCGCTGACCGATAAGCAGTCGGTAACGGCGAAGCCTTAATCAGAGGTCATGACCGAATCACAAACCTCCCAGTTTTTGAAGAAACGTAACCGAGCTTCGCTCTTGGTGCTGGCGGCAGTCACGAGCTGGTTCTTGAGCTATCTGAGTTTCATATCCAACCACCCAGGAATCGTGATCGGCACCGGTTCATCTGGGGTTGAGGAGTCATTCTGGGAGAAAGTCACCCGTGATCCCTTTGCATTCACCTTCGCCACGTTTGGAGCCCTATGCATGGCTGGCACCGGTTTCGTTCTCTACCGGACATACAAATCATCACCGCTAAACAATGTTGGAGTCTAGGCTTTAGCCGACTCTTTGAAATCCCCATCCTTCCAAACCTCGGCTAAAGCCTAGACTCCAACCTCTGACTGCCATGCTTTCTCTGATTCGATTCCTTGGGCTGCTTTTGTTCGCTTCTGTTTCAGGGGCCGCGCCGGTGCATGTCGATCTTCCAACGGTCATGATGCTCGCGGGGGCGAACAACGATGAAATCCAACTCGCACGAACCAAGCACACGGAAGTGCTGGCGGAGTCGAAGCTGGCTTGGCAGCGGTTTTGGCCTTCGTTGACGCTGGGGGCGGGTTATCGGCGCACGGATGGGAATGTGCAGGACATCGCGGGCGCGGTGTTTGATGTCAGCAAGCAGCAGTACACCGTGGGACCGAATCTCATGATCGATTGGTCGCCGGGGGACATGTATTACGCGGCGCTGGCGGCGAAACAGCGGGCGCTGGCGGCAGAGCATCTCGCGGAGAAGTCACGGCGTGACATCGTGATGCAGGCGACGGGCCGTTACTACGATCTTTTGGCCGCAGAGGCCTCGCTGGCGATCATCGAGGACGATCTGCGGCTCACGCAGGATTACGAAAAGCAGATCGGCGGCGCGGTCGATGCGGGCACGGCGTTTCGGGCAGACTTGCTGCGCGTGAAAACGCAGGTCAGCCGCGAGAAGCTCGCGATTCGCCAGCATCAGGAGAAGCGTGATCTGGCTGCGGCAGCGCTCTCGGAGACACTTCGATTGCCTGCGGACAGTGAACTCCGCCCCGCGAAGGCGGATCTGGTGCCGGTGCGTTTGCTGGATCGGAAACTCGGTGTTGCGACGTTGCTCTCGCAGGCGGCGCAGCATCGGCCGGAGATGAAAGCGGCGGGGGCGGTGAATCAGGCGGCGGTTTTGGAAAAAGACCGCGCTCGCGTGGCTCCGATGATCCCGAACGTGCAGGCTGGATACAGCTTTGGCGGCCTCGGTGGCGGCTTCAATGGCGACGTGAGTAACTTCGACGACACGCAAAACATGTACATCGGCCTCGGCTGGAAAATCGGTCCGGGCGGCTTGTTCGACAAACAACGTCAGATCATCGCCGGAGCGCAGGAAGAAGCCACGAAGCTGCAAGCAGGCCAAATCAAGGCAGCGATCGGCCGCGAAGTCGTGGAGGCCGCGGCGCGGGCGCAGAGTGCGCATGACCAAATCGAGATCAATGACGAGGCCGTCGCTGCGGCGCAGGAAATGGTGAAACTGGCGAGAGAGCGTCAAGCGAGCCAACTCGGCGTGGTTTTGGAGTATTTGCTGGCTCGTGAGGAGCTGACGCGGGCACGTCAGAGCCGCGTGCAAGCCGTGGCGGCCTTTAACAAGGCACAGCATGAGCTGAAGCGGGCCGTGGGACGCTAAAGCCGGTCATCAAAACGCATTCACGCTGACTTCGAGATAGGCGAAGTCGGTATCGCCGCTGCGGATCTGGCGTTCGGTGAAGCCGCCGGGGAGAAAGCGGGCATAGCCGAGGGTGGTTTCGAGCTTTTTGGTGATCTGCCAGCGGGCGCGGATGTCGAACTCATGGCCGATGCTCGTGCCGCTGGAGCCAGTGCGATCGCGGGCGTTGTTTTCGGCGGCGAGGCGATCCGTGGCGCTGTCGAGCCAGTACCAACTATAGCCGAAGTCGATGCGCAGATTCTTCATCGGTGTGAGCTCCACTCGCAGCTTCGGAGAGCGGATGTTTTCATACACAATGTAGTCATTGGCCGACCACGGACGCGAGAAGCCGAAGAAGCGCTCGAAACGGTTGTCGGTGTTGTCATTGGGATCGCGGTCGCCGGTGGCGTGGCCATAGAAAAGGCTCACGCGGGGCTTCCAAGGATGTGAAAGCGTGTAACCGATCTCAGCGGTGGCAGCCCAGGCACGGACGTTGCGTGAGCCGTTACGACCAAACTGATTCGTGTAGCTCAGATCATAGTCGAAACCGGTGCTGGTGACCTTGCCGTAGGCTCGCAGGCCGGGTGAATGCACGAGACGCTCGGCCACGCCGGCGTAGGCGCTTTGGCTCAGGGCGAGGTAATAAGGCTCGAGCGTCATGGTAGCCCCCCAGCCCCGCCACTGGCCGATGGCCGCATACACCCACTGCTGCTCGACGGGGCGATCCCAGTCATACATCGAGCGGTTCAAAGGCTGCACGGCGAGGAGATCGAGCTGCCAATCATTCCCCTGCTGACCGAGCGTGGCGTGAAAGCCCTGGAAGGTGTTCGCGGTGTTGCGCCACTGGTTGTTGCCGATGAGGCGGCGGTCGAGGAACTCGAAATTGTGGATGCCGTAGCGCAGGCTGAGCGGGCGAGTATTGCCACGAGCATCACGCGGCAGCAGGTCTTTGAAGTAAAGCTCGGCGTAAAGGCGGATGAACTCGAATTCGTTCACATCGCGGCCATCTCGCGGATAGCGGCTGTGGTAGCGGCGGGCGTCCTGCATCTCCACGGCGAAGCGGAAGGGATCGAGCGCATCGTGAATGCCGATGTAGGCCCGCGTGCGATGCAGAAAGGGATCATCGAGACCGGCCTGCAGGCGGCGGAGGTCGTCATCGCGGTATTCGTAGCGAAAGCGGTAGTCGAGACCGAGGTCGAGCCACGCGGCGTTTTTCAGAAAGTCGATCCCCGTGTCCGGCGCATGGCGGGCATATTTTGGCGGATCAGGATCACGCGTGGTGCTGTAGCCCTGCGCAAAGAGCGAAGGGCTGAGGGCGAATAGGAAGAGAATGAGCCAGGGGGCGAGGCGCATGCGGAGGCGCATCTGAACGACAAATCGCAGCCTGTCATGCTCACGGGTTGCAAAAAACGCGGACGCGTGTCGTTTTGCGCCCCTTCCATCGCATGAAACTCCTGTTCCCCATCCTCCTCCTCGCCGCCGTCTCCGCCCGTGCCGCCGATTCCAAGGCCAAAGCCGACGAAAAGCCCTCCCCCATCGGCTACAGCGACACGCCCGTGATTCCCGGCACGCAGTGGAAGGTGCATGACATTGATCGTCCGCGTCCCGTGGCCGTGGCTCCCGGCAAGGAGAATGCCGCCGCGCCCTCCGATGCCATCGTGATCTTTGACGGCACCAGCTCCGATGCGCTCCAGGCGAAGGAAAAAGACGCCAAGGGCAAGGAAACCGGCAAGATCATCCCCTGCCCCTGGAAGATCGACAGCGGCGTGCTCATGATCGCCGGTGGCGATTGCTGGACGAAGCAGGAATTCGGAAGCTGCCAGCTCCATCTCGAATGGATGAGCGAGCCGCACACGAAGGGCAATTCGCAGAAGAAGGGCAATGCCGGTGTGTTCTTCATGGATCGCTACGAGTCGCAGATGCTCGACTGCGACAACAACCCCACCTACGCCGACGGCATGACCGGTGGCATTTACGGCCAGACGCCTCCGCTCGTGAATGCCGTGCGCCCCGCCGGCCAGTGGCAGGTCTATGACATCATCTTCACCGCCCCGAAGCTGGAAAACGGCAAGGTCGTCGAGCCAGCCTACATCACCACCTTTGTGAACGGCATCTGCGTGCAAAACCACACGAAGATCATGGGCCCCACGAAGCACAAGAACATCACCGATTACTCCGGCGACTTCCCCGAAAAGGCCCCGATCCGCATCCAGGACCACAAAAACGAGCCCCCCGTGCGCCTGCGCAACGTGTGGATCCGCCCGATGTGAGCCTGTGCTTGCCAAGTCGAATGACCGCGTCGATCTCCCGGCATGGGACTCGAAGCGGTCGAACTCGTGATGGCCTTTGAGGAGACTTTTCAGATCTCCATTTCGGATGCTGAAGCGGAAAAACTCGTCACTCCCCGGCATGTGGTGGATTTGATCGTCGCGAAGCTGGATATCCAGGATGGCCCGAAGAGCCTTTCTTTGGGCGATCAGTCCTTTGCACGGCTTCGCGACGGTTTGGCGTCTTTTGGCATTCCGGCCGACCTCGTGACTCCTGAGCAATCTTTGGAGGTCATTTTTCCCAACCGCGAAAGCCGCCGCGCCGACTGGCGTCTCCTCAAAGACAAACTGACAGCCCGTCACTGGCCTCGTCTAAAGTGGTTCGGACTCAGTGCTGACTTTCCCGTTTCCTTGCACACGCTTCGTCAACTCGCGGAATGGCTGGCGTGGGAACCTCTTCCCCAACTGACGTTTGAACGACTCAGTTCGCTAACCCGGGGTGACATTTCCTATCTCGTAAAGGGCATCATTCTGTCCCAATTGGGGCTGCCGGAGGCAGATTACGGCGAAGGGAAGAAATTCGTGGGAGAACTCGGTGTGGACTGAGCGGCTGCCAAGTTACCTCCCCTGCCCGAAACCCGCCCGGATTGCGCCTTGCACCCCGCCCGGTGCCTCTTACTATCGCGCCCTCTTTCCCCCAAAAACCACCCGCATGAGCAAGCACGTCAAACTTTACATCCCCGGTCCCGTCGAAGTCAGCGAAGACACCTACGCCGCCATGGCGCAACCGATGATCGGCCACCGTGGAAAGGGCTTTCAGGATCTCTACGCCGAGATCCAGCCGATGCTCCAGACGCTTTTCGGCACGAAGCAGCAGGTCTTTCTGAGCACTTCCTCCGCCTGGGGCGTGATGGAAGGTTCCATCCGCAATCTGGTGAAGAAAAAGGTCCTCAACTGCTGCAACGGCGCCTTCTCCGACAAATGGCTCGATGTCTCCAAGCGCTGCGGCAAGGAAGCCGAGGCCTATCAAGTCGAGTGGGGCCAGCCCATCATGGCGGCAGAAATTGATAAACGTCTCGCCACCGGCGAGTTCGACGCCGTGACCTTCATCCACAACGAAACCTCCACCGGCGTGCTCAGCCCCATCGCGGAGATCGCGGCACTGAAGAAGAAGTATCCCGATGTGATGTTCATCACGGATTCCGTCTCCGGTTTCACCACGGTGCCGGTCAATTTTGACGAACTCGGCATCGACGTGCTGCTGACCGGCTCGCAGAAAGCCTTCGCGCTGCCTCCCGGCCTCGCGCTTTTCACCGCCAGCGAGGCTGCCATGGCCCGTGCCGCCACGATCAACGACCGCGGCTATTACTTCGACTTCATCGAGTTCAAAGCGAACGGCGAGAAGAGCATGACGCCCTCCACGCCTTGCATCAGCCTCATCTACGGCCTGCGTCACCAGTTGAAGAAAATCTTCGCCGAAGGTGTGGATAACCGTTACGCCCGTCACGCCAAGCTCAACGGCATGGTGCACGAATGGGTGAAGAAGAACGGCTTCGAGTTCTTCGCGCCAGAAGGCTATCGCTCCAAGTCGCTCACCTGCGTCGCCAACAACAAGAACATCGACGTCGCCGCCTTCATCGGCCTGCTGAAGAGCAATCACAGCATGATCATCGACGGCGGCTACGGCAAGCTGAAGGGCAAAACCTTCCGCATCAGCAACATGGGCGACGAATCCGAAGCGAGCATGACCACCGTCATCAACGCGCTCGAAGACTCGCTCGCGAAGCTGGGCTGAGGAGGCTGTCAAAAGGTCAAGAAGTGGTCAAATGGTCAAGGTTTGCGCCACCCACCTCTTGACCGCCTTGACCCCTTGACCGCGCAGCCTTGACCTTTCCCTCACTTCCCATGACCCTCATCTCTGGAACCCAGGTCGCCGAGAAAGTCCTCGCCGAATGCCAGCGCGACATCGCAGCTCTCAAAGCACGCGGCGTCACCCCAGGCCTCGCCGTGGTGCTGGTGGGTGATGATCCGGCCTCGCGGGCCTACGTCCGCTCGAAGGACAAAAAGTGCCGCGATCTCGGTCTGCACTCCGTAAAGCTCGAATTGCCTGCCACGACCTCCCAGGACGAGCTTTTGGAGGTGGTGGCCAAATTGAACGCCGATCCGGCCATCCATGGCATTTTGGTCCAAAGCCCGCCGCCCAAGCAGATCGACGAGGCCGCCATCGTGCGGGCCATTGATCCGGCGAAGGACGTGGATGGCTTTCACCCGGTCAACGTCGCCAAACTGGCTCTCGAAGACCCCACGGGCTTCGTTCCATGCACCCCGCTCGGTTGCCAGCGTCTCCTCATCGAAGCCGGCATCGAAACGAAAGGCGCTCACGCCGTCGTCATCGGCCGCAGCATGATCGTCGGCAAACCGATGGCCATGCTGTTGATGGCGAAAGGCCCCGGCGGTGATGCCACAGTCACCGTCGCCCATTCCCGCACCCGCGATCTCGCCGCCATCACTCGCCAGGCGGACATCATCATCGCCGCCATCGGCCGTCCTTACTTCGTGAAGGCTGAGCACGTCAAAGAAGGTGCCGTCGTCATCGACGTGGGCATCAACCGCGTCGAAGCCCCTGACACCGAAAAAGGCTACAAGCTCGTCGGTGACGTCGCCTTCGATGAAGTGGCCCCGAAATGCCGCGCCATCACGCCCGTGCCTGGAGGCGTCGGCCCGATGACCATCGCCATGCTCATGGCGAACACCGTCAAAGCCTGCCAGCAGAGCCTGCGCTAAGAAGCGTTCGCCCCATTCCTTCATCAGCACCCGTTTTCCTACCTGTTAGATGATCACGAAACTCGACCCCAAGTTCACCCACCTCCTCAACGACACCGCCGCCAAGCTCCAATCGCTCGACGTGGCAGGTCGTGTGCTCGAATCCGCCGCCCCTGCCCTGCTCGCCAGCGCCACGGAGATCGCTCGGCAGTTGACTGAGTTTACCAGCGCCCTCGCCGTCGCTCAGGAAGAGAAATTCAGCGCCGATTTCGCCGAAAAAGAAGCCGCCATCCTCGCCCGAGACCTAGCTGCGGCTGAAAAAGCTGCCGAGAAAGCTCGCGTGCAGGCTGAGCGTGAAGCTGCCAAGCTGGCTGCTGCCGAAGCGAAGATCAAAGCCATGGAGGAAAAGGAAGCCGCTCGTCTCGCCAAGGAGCAAGCGGCCGCTGAAAAGGCCGCTGAACGTGCTCGCCTCGAAGCAGAACGTGAGGCGGAACGCAAGGCCGCGGCCGAAGCGAAATTCAAAGCCATGGAAGAGAGAGAAGCCGCCATCCTCGCCCGTGATCAGGCCGCGGCTGAAAAAGCGGCTGAGAAGGCCCGCTTGCAGGCTGAGCGTGAAGCTGCCAAACAGGCCGCTGCCGAAGCAAAGATCAAAGCCATGCAGGCGAAGGAAGCCGCCCGTCTCGCGAAGGAGCAGGCTGCGGCTGAAAAGGCCGCTGAACGTGCCCGCATCGAGGCCGAGCGTGAAGCGGAACGCAAAGCCGCTGCCGAAGCGAGAGAACGCGAACGCCTCGAACGCGAGGCCGCCCGTGAAGCCGAACGCGAAGCCGCCCGCAAAGAACTCGAAGCCATGAAAGCCGCGGCGGCGGCACTCAAAGCCAAGCAAGAGGCCGATAATGCCGCCAAGCGTCAGGCCGAGGAAGAAGGTCGTGCCCGCCGTGAGGCTGCACTGGCCAAAGCCCGCGCCGAGCAGGAAGCCAAAATGCGGGCACGGCAGGCAGCCTCTCTCGCCATCCTAGCCGCCGAAAAAGCGGCGCTCAAAGCTGCGAAGGCTTGATCGGGCCTCTCGGCTTCTACTCCATCCCCAGCGCCCGCTTCCTCTCCACGTTCGAGAGGCTCTTCATGCCCTCCACGGCCTTGTAAAAGGCCTCATGATCGTTTCCGCACTGTTTGAGCAGACGTTCAAAGCCGGGGACGAGCGTGTGGTAAGTGGCGAGGGTATTCAGACGGGCGTTGTTCCAGACGAGTTTGAGTTCTTTCCCCGTCTTCACATCCGCCGCTTTCTCCTTCATGCCCATGGAAGCCAGTTGGGACTGCAGCCGGGTCAGAAGCTCGTTTTTAGCCTCCAGCGTGGGATTCGGACGGGCGTAAAGCTGACGGAGCTTCTCACGCGTTTCGAGGGCGAGACGGATCATGGTGCTTTCAAGCCGCAGCTTCTTCTCGTAGTCACGCAGCTCGGCGTGCCGCCCCTTTGACTTCAGCCAGTGGCGCACCGCTGCCTCCGCATTGGCCGTGGCAAAGGCCTCGTTGAAGTCCGTGTCACCCGGCACAAACACACGAGCGTGCGTCAGCTCGTGGAAGATGAGTTCGGCGAATTCCGCGTCACTGCGATGAAGGCCGGTATTGAGGATGGGGTCTTTGAAAAAGCCCAGCGTCGAGTAGGCCTCCACACCGGCGGCGAAGACATCATAGCCCGCGCCTTTTAGCTTCGTGGCCTCCTGCCGAGCATCTTCCTGTGAGAAGAAGCCGCGATAGGCCAGCTTGCCGACGAATGGATACCACCACTGCTTCGGCTCCGTTTGGAAGGTCTCCGCCGCATACACCACCCAAACGACGAAGGGCCGCTTCAGGTCTGTGTAGGTGCCAAAGCTCTCGGCAGGTAGTTTGAGGTGCGTTTTGGCATACTCGCGGAGTTCGAGCGCCAGCCGCAGCTTCTTCTTCACGGCCTCCGTCTCGGCTGGATCAGCCAGCACCTCCTTCACCGGTCGTTGCCCACCCCAAATCTCCGCCTGGCCTCGCATGGCCTGCGAATAAAATTTCACCGTGCTGCACGACGAAACGAGCAAACCAGCGAGGAGGGCAAAGATAAAGCGATTCACGATGCGGAGCATGAAGCGGGCTGCCCTTGGCTCAAACTGGAAACTATACCAGCGTCTTCAAATACTCTCGCAGCGCCGGAGCGATGTCCTCACGCTGGAGGGCGAAGTGGAGGTTGGCTTTGAGGAAGTCGAGCTTGTTGCCGATGTCATGGCGCTGGCCTTCATAGACGAGGCCGTGCAGAGCTTCCTCGTGCATGAGGGAGGCCATGGCATCGGTGAGCTGGAGTTCTCCACCTTTGCCGGGCTTCGTGTTTTGCAGGTGGTGGAAGATGCGCGAGCTCAGCACATAGCGGGCGCTGACGGCGAGATTCGATGGAGCATCCTCGACCTTGGGTTTTTCGACGAAGACATCGGCTTTGATGAGGCCGGGAGCCACTTCAGGGCCGCCGAGGATGCCGTAACGGCTCACTTTGTCCGGCGAGACGCGTTGCAAGGCCACCGCACTGCCGCCGCGTGCCTCGACGACATCGGCGAGCTGTCGCGTGACCGGTTTATCGGTGTGACTGGCGACGACGGTATCACCCAAAAGCACGGCAAAAGGTTCATCGCCAACGTGTTCGCGAGCATACAGGATGGCATCGCCCAGGCCACCCATCTTGGGCTGCCAGACGTAATGGATGCGGGCGAGGTTCTGGAGCTGTCGAAGGTCTTCGAGATCACTCGTGCGGCCTTTCGCGGCCAATTCGCTTTCCAGCTCAAACGCAGGATGGAAATGCTCCTCGATGGCTCGCTTGGATCGCGAGATGACGATGAGCACATCGGTGATGCCGGAAGCGGCGGCTTCTTCGACGACGTATTGGATCACTGGCTTGTCCACGAGTGGCAGCATCTCCTTGGGCACCGCTTTGGCGATGGGCAGGAAACGTGTGCCATAGCCAGCGGCAGGAATGACGGCTTTGCGGACCTTGGAACTCATGACAGCGAATAATTTAGGCGTCGTCGCGAGTCAGAGCACCATCCACGAGGCGCATGGCTTGGCGGGCATTTTTGCCTTGGAGCGGCTCCGGCAGCGCGGAATCGGGGAAACCCTGGTAGCAGACGGGGCGCACCCAACGGTAGATGCTGGCGGTGCCGATGCTGGTGAAATGGCTGTGGCTGGCGGCGGGATAGGGGCCGCCATGATGCATCGAAGGGCAGACCTCGATGCCCGTGGCAAAGGCATTGAAGATGAGGCGGCCCACCTTCTTTTCGAGCACGCGGAGAAGCGGGGCGTAGTCGATGAGGTCCTGCTCAGTGCCGTGAATCATGGCGGTGAGCTGGCCTTCGAGGCTGTTCGCAAAGCGAAGCATGTCATCGAGCGTGGGGCACTCGGTGATGATCGAGCAGGGGCCGAAAACCTCGCGGCGCAGCTCTTCATTGGCCTCCAGCACGTCGAGCGTGGTGGTGAAAATGCGGCAGGCTGCCTGGGTAGCCTCGTCTTTGGCTTCCGTCTCGGATTGCCCGGCGAGTTCCAGACCATCAATGGTGCGCCAAACGGCCGTGCCAGCATCGTAAGCCTCGCAAATGCCGCGATGCAGCATGCTCTGCGGGGCAACCTTGGTGGCATGCGCGGCGGCATTGCTCACGAACTGCTTCAATTCTGTGCCTTTGAGGCCAAGCACGATGGCGGGATTCGTGCAGAACTGGCCCACGCCCATCGTCACCGAGCCGATGTAACCTTCCGCGATCTTGGAAGCACGCTCCTTCAAAGCGCCGGGCAAGACAAACACCGGATTGATCGAGCCCATCTCGGCATACACGGGGATCGGGTGATCACGCTCCGCGGCCGCATCCATCAAAGCGCGGCCACCACGCAACGAGCCGGTGAAGCCCACCGCCTGCGTGAGCGGATGTTTGACCAATGCCATGCCGATCTCCGTGCCCTTGCCATGCAGCAGTGAGAAGCTTCCCGCTGGCAGCCCCACCTTTTGCAAGGCCTTCACCACCGCACGACCGAGCATCTCACAGGTGCCCGGATGCGCCGGATGACCTTTCACCACGACTGGGCAGCCCGCAGCCAAGGCACAAACCGTGTCCGTGCCCACCACGCCAATCGCGAAAGGGAAATTCGAAGCACCAAAGACCACCACAGGGCCGATGGGCATCATCACGCGGCGCACATCCGGCTTCGGCAACGGTTGGCGGTCCGGGATGGCATGATCAATGCGGGCATCGGCCCACGATCCATCGCGGATCAAAGCGGCGAAAAGCTTGCACTGGCCGACAGCGCGACCGCGTTCACCGGTGACACGAGCCATCGGCAGGCCAGTCTCGGCATGCGCACGCTCCAGCAGCGCATCGCCCAGCGCCATGATTTCATCGGCGATGGCATCCAGCAAAGCCGCCCGCGTCTCCGGCGTGGCGAGGCGCAGCGCATCAAAGGCACCCTCCGCCGCTGCCAGAGCCTCATCAGATTCATCCGAGGTCGCATCCGCATACACAGGCTCCAGCTTCGCCGAGGTGGCGGGATTGACGCCGTGATAAAAGTGACCGTGAGGGGCGGATTCGCGGCCTGCGATGAGATGGGAGCCTGTGAGAGTCATGGTGGTGGGAAAAGGAAGTGCAGCCTCTAGCACGGAGACGAGCATGGGCAAGGAGTCCTGCCAGATCGCCAGCCAATGCATGCTTCGAGGAAGGCTTCTTGACCTCCCGTGGACTTCCTGCCTATTCCGGCATGCTTTTACGCTTTCTCCTCCTCGCCCTTCTTACGACCTCACTGCCCGCCCAGACGGATGCAAAGGCCCAACTCGCCGAGGCGCAAAAGATGCTCAAGGAGACCTCGCCGGGCATTTTTGACCTCAACGGCATTCAAATCACCGCCGCCACGCGTGAGGTGCGTATCCCCTGCTCTGTCCTGCATCAAAAACTGCCCATCGAATACGCCCTCTGCCACGAGGCGGGCGAAAAAGTGCATGAGACCATCTTGCAGACGGCCGTGCGGCCCATCCAGGTGCAGCTCGCCCTGCTCCTCGCCAATTATCAACCGAGCACCCAGGGCATCCTCGAAAAGCTCGACCCTAAATTGGAGCGCCCTTATTCAGACAAAGACATCGCGCCGCCCACACCCGGTGCCAATCGTCTGGCCATCCACTGCGAGTGGAAAGTCGCCGATCAGCTCAAAAAGGTACCTCTCTCCGATTTCATCCAGAATAGCGACACGCGGAAGACTCCGCCAGACCTCGGCACTTGGATCTTCAACGGCAGCCTCATCGATAAAGACGGCTTCAACGCGGAAATCACCGGCTCCATCATCTCCACCTATGTGGACCGCCTCGCCGTCATCAATTCCTCCGCCAAGGGCAACCACCGCGATGACCTGTGGATCAGCATGCCGGCAAATATTCCCGCCGAAGAGACAGCCGTGACGCTCATCATCACGCCCGCGAAGGAGTAAGAGCGCGATCAAGCGATCACGGAGTCGCCGGTTTTTGAACCCTTCCCACGCCTCGGGCGTCGGAATCATCAACAACCATGCAAGACCATGAAAATACCCTCTTTGGTCATCGTCTCCGCTGTCCGCACGCCCTTCTCTCGCGCTGGAACGGACCTCTCCCACCTCGATGCGGTTGAACTCGGTCGCCATGCCGTCAGTTCGCTGCTCACCCGCACCGGGATCGATCCGATGCTCGTGGATGAAACCATCCTCGGCTGCGTGGGCCAGCCGCCGGATGCGATGAATATCGCCCGCGTCGTCGCCCTCCGTGCTGGCCTTCCCGAATCGAAGCCCGCGATGACCGTGCATCGCAACTGCGCCTCTGGCTTGGAGGCTCTCACGCTCGCCCACGCCAAAATGTGCGCCGGACAAGGCGAGGTCTTCATCGTCGGCGGCACGGAAAGCATGAGCCAGATGCCATTCTACTTCTCGAAGCCTGCGGTGGCCAAGTTTGCCGCGATGAGCCGTGCTCGTAACCTCAAAGGACGTGTCATGGCCGCGATGCATTTCCGCCCGGCCGACTTCGCCCCGGTCATCGGGCTGAAGCTCGGGCTCACCGATCCGGTTTGTGCGCTGAATATGGGCCAGACCGCCGAGATGCTCGCCCGTGAGTTTGGCATCTCTCGCGAGGTTCAGGATGCCTTCGCCATGCGCAGCCATCTCCGAGCCACGCAAGCCACTCATCTGCTGAATCAGCAAATCGCTCCCCTTTTGGGCAAAACGACCGTCTCGACCGATAACGGCATCCGCGCCGATTCCAGCCTCGACAAGCTGGCGAAGCTCAAACCGCTCTTCGATAGCCTCACCGGAACTGTCACCGCCGGAAATGCCTCGCAGGTCACGGATGGAGCCGTCGCTTTGCTCGTCGCCAGCGAGGAAGCCGCCGCTGCGCATGGCTGGAAGCCGCTTGGCAGGCTCGTCAGCTATGCGGCCACCGGTTGTGATCCGATGCGCATGGGCCTCGGTCCTGTGCGGGCCATCGATGCCGCCTTGCATCGGTCAGGATGGAGATTGGCCGATGCTGATGTCATCGAAATCAATGAAGCCTTCGCCGCGCAGGTGCTCGCCGTGATGAAATGCCTCGCCGATCCCGCCAGCGCCCGCCGCGCCGGTTTGGAGGCGGCTTTAGGCGAGATCGATTCCGCCAAAGTGAATGCCTGTGGTGGTGCCATCGCCCTCGGTCATCCCGTCGGAGCCAGCGGAGCACGCCTCGTGCAGACCGCCCTCCACCAACTGCATGCCACCGATGCCCGCAAAGCCATCGTCAGCCTCTGTGTCGGCGGTGGTCAGGGCATGGCAGCTTGTTTGGAGGCATTTTGAGGCTGTTTCGTGCTCAGGCTGAGGTTCGCAGTTGAGCGAGCGGTATCTTCGGGTAAATGCCGCGCATGGTTCTTCCCATTGTTCGCCATCCCGAGCCCATTCTTCGTGCCAAATGCCGCCCCGTGACGCAAGTCACGCCCGAGATCCGCAAGCTCGCGGCGGATATGCTTGAAACCATGCGTGAGGCCAATGGCATCGGCCTTGCCGCGCCGCAGGTAGCAAAGGATGTGCAGCTCGCCGTCATTGATTGTGCGCATAACCCGGACTCCATCTCCTATTTCAAAGTCAACGGACAGCCAGCCGAGATGGTGAAGCACATGCCCGTCGTCTTTTTGAATCCCCAGCTCAAGCTCGGCAACGCCAAAGAAACCGGCGAAGAAGGCTGCCTGAGCTTCCCCGGCCTGCGCGGCGACATCCGCCGCTCCGAAGCCATCACCGTCACCTTCATGAATCTCAAGGGCGAAACCGAGACGTGGGAGACCGATGGCCTCCTCGCCCGCGCCTTCCAGCACGAGATCGACCACCTCAACGGCGTCCTGTTCATCGACCGCATGTCCGCCGCCGCCAAAGTGGGCCTGAAGCGCAAGCTCGCCCGCCTCATGGCCGAGTGGGAAGAGGAGGATTGATGCTCCGGCCTTCGCCGTAGAGGAAAACGTGAGTTTTCATTCCCCGCTCGGCAGGCTCACGCCAGCCGCTACGCTCATTGCACGGCAGCAGCACTTCGCTCGTAGTGGAAAACTTCAGTTTTCCCTCCCCACCCGTCAGAAGCCTCACTTCTTCGCGGGAATCTCCGGCTTCGGCCAGGCTTCCCCGCCCTGCTCGATCCAGGCTTTTTCGATCTGAGCAGGGATGAAGTTCCCAGCATAGCGGGCGATGGGTTCGTTCTTCTTCAAGGTGGCCATGATGGTGGGCACGGCGGCTTCGATGTCCTTCGCGGATTTACCGGCGAACTTCCTCACCTCGGCCAGCAGCGCTTTGAAGTAGGTCTGCTGGTTCTCCAGCATCTCAGGGCCGCCGCGGGGACCGTGGCCGGGGCACACGATCTGCGCCCCGAGCTTCTTCACGGCTTCCAGCGTCTCGATCCATTCACCGATGTTGCCATCACCGGTGAAATTGTAGGGGCCGTTCACGCAGGCATCGCCGGTGAAGAGGATTTTTTCCTTCGGCAGCCAGGCCCAGCCATCGCCATGCGTGTGCGCCGTGCCAAAGTGAAGCAGCTCCACGCGATGCTTCCCATCGTCAAAGATGAGCTCATTGCGATACAGCAGCGTGGGAGCCTTCAGCTTGCTGCTTTGGAGATCCTTGCGGTTCTTCGCCGCATCCTCCCAGCGGCCGGGTTTGTCGCCGAAGAGACCGGTTTCGTATTTCTTCATCTCGGCGAGAGCGCCTTCATGCGCCACGGGCGTGGCTCCTTTCTCCAGCCAGACCTGATTGCCGTAGGCATGATCGCCGTGGTGATGGGTATCAAAGGCAAAGCGCACCGGTTTGTCCGTGATGGCCTCGATCTTCGGGATGATGACACGAGCACCGGAGGGAAAGTTCGCGTCGATCACGAGCACATAATCTTCAAAGACGACCCAGCCGTTGTTGCAGTGACCGGAGGGGCGGATTTCACCTTCGTGGAAATAGACATCCTCAGACACCTTCTCCACCACATTAACCTCCGCGTGGCAGGTCAGAGCGGCAAAACCAAGGGCGGCGACAGTGGGAAGCAAAGGGGCGAATTTCATCAGGGCGGCGAGTTTGAGAAAAAACGCCGCGTTTGGCAAGCTTGCTTGCTGAAAGACAGGGCAAAGTGTTAGCCATGCGCCGCTTCGCCCTTCATCATGCCCTTTCTCACCATGACCACCCGCCTCACCTGCACCGCCCTCCTCTGCCTCGCTGCTTTCGCCGCCGCTGCGGATAATCCCAAGCTGCCGCGAGTCCCCTCCAAACCCATCGCCGTGAAGAAGGAACTACTTTTTGAAGATGACTTCTCCGCCAGCACACCGGCCAAGCCTTGGCACCGCGTGGTGGACACCTTCACCTTTGAAAACGGCGAGCTGAAAGGCACCCAGACCCGCGAGAAGGACGCCACTGCTCCCGATGGCAAGATCATCAAGGCCCACGCCGCTGTTCACGGCCTCGAAATCCCCACCCAGGACAGCGTGGTGGAATGCCGCATCAAGTTTGACGGTGCCACCATGATCGATGTGGAGTTCGACGACCGGAAATTCGCCGGCAGCCACTATGGCCATCTCAGCCGCGCCCAGGTGCGCCTCAACGGCGTGACCATCATCGACGAAAAGGACGGCAACATGCGCAGCGACATCTACGAGATGAAAAAGGACCCCGCGAAGAAAGCGGAAGTCGCCAAACTGCTCGCTGGCCGTCAGGTGACCTACCCGGTGAAGCTCGAAACCGGCAAGTGGTATGCCCTCGTCGTCGAAACCGTGGGTGATGAGATGCGGGTGAGCCTCGATGGCAAAGGCGTGGCTTGGCTGAAGTCGTCCGGCATTGCACACACCACCAAATCGAAGATCGAACTCGGTGTGGCGGGCAAAACCGGCAGCTTTGACGATGTCAAAGTCTGGAACGCCGCTCCGGTGAAGGCCAAAAAGTAAGCTTTAAGGCACAAAAAACCGGACGTCCGCTTTCGCAGGCGTCCGGCGTGAGGGAAACGCAGAAGTGAATTACTTCTCGGTGGCTTCACCGGCCTGGAGCCAGCCGGAGATGCCTGCGGAGAGGTGCTTCACGTTGGTGTAGCCGAGTTCAGCAGCCTTGTTGGCAGCGGCTTTGTAGGCGCTGCAGGAAGGACCACCGCAATAGGCGACGACGAGAGCGCCTTTGTCAGCAGGGAGCTTAGAGGCGAGATCAGCCTTCGCTTCGGCGAAGTTGACGGCACCGGGAACGTGGCCCTTCGAGTAGGAGGCAGCGCCGTTCACGTCGATGACGGTGACCTTCTTGTCGGCGATAGCCTGCTTGAGGTCGGCGATGCTGATATCCGGGAATTCAGCGGCCATGGCGGCGGTGGCGAACAAGGCGAGGACGAGAGTGAGGAGTTTCTTCATGGTTTGGTATGATTGGGTTTATGGGTTCGTGTGTGTTGGTGCGAGGTGGCTGCCGCACCGGCAGGGGCTCCGTTTACCGGAGCAAATTCATCGAGGAAGTCTGGCGGGATCAAATCGCACGTTGGTCAGACGCAGCCACGCGATAGTTATTCCCACCGGATGAAAAAAACTCCGGTCGGGGTGGCGAACATGGATTTGCATGGGCTGTTTCATGCAGGAGAGACTGCTTCTCTCATTACGCCGGGAACCACGATTGGTTTCAAGACATTTTTTTGAGGCAAAAGGAAGAAAGCCGCGCTAACAGCCACGCCCCACGTCCATGCACTCCTCCCTCGAACTCATTCGCGAAGTCGATGCCATCCAAATTCCCAGTGGCGACAGCATCAAGCTGCCGCTCGGAATGAAGGTCATCATCACCCAATCCCTCGGCGGCACCTACACCGTCGCCACGGACTTTGGCCTCGCTCGCATCCAGTCCGGTGACGCCGACGCCCTCGGCATCGACCCCGCAGCGGACAAAAAGGCCGAGGCCAGCACCTCCTCCAACGTCCCCACCGAAGTGAGCGACCTCGAAGGCCAGGTCTGGAACCAGCTCAAAAACGTCTATGACCCGGAAATCCCGGTCAATATCGTCGATCTCGGCCTCGTGTATGATTGCAAGGTCGAAGCCGACGCCGAGGGCAAAAACAAAGCCATCGTCAAAATGACCCTCACCGCCCCCGGCTGCGGCATGGGCCCCACCATTGCCGCCGATGCCCAGAGCCGCATCATGACCATCGAGGAGATGGACGACGCCGCCGTCGAACTCTGCTGGGACCCGCCGTGGAACAAAGACATGATCTCCATCGAGGGCAAAATGAAGCTTGGCATGATTTAAAAATGCCGAAACCAGAATGAGGAATGATGAATGAAGCTCGAATGCATTAATCGCCTTTCCTCATGCTACGCTGCCATGCTCTCGTTCAATCGTCATTCGAGCCTTCGTCATTGATTCGGCATTCCTCATTCTGATTTCGTCATTTCCTGCTTTCGCAACACTCTCCCACTCCCTTTCCCCACCATGCAGTCTCTCTGGAACCACCAAGAAGCCGCCACTTTCGGAACCGACGCCCTCGGCCAACGCGTTTACACCAGCCGTCTCCTCGGCAAGAACCCCGCTCTCGTGCTCCATGGCGGTGGCAATACTTCCGTCAAAGTCACTGAAAAGGACTACTTCGGCGATTCCGTGGACATTTGCTACGTGAAGGGCAGCGGCTGGGATCTCGCCACCATCGAGCGTGAGGGCTTTGCCCCCGTGCGCATGGCGGCGCTGCTCAAAATGGCCCAATTGCCCAGCATGACCGATGAGGACATGGTCCTGCAGCAACGCGCCGCGATGACGAACCCCAACGCTCCCGCTGCGAGCATCGAGGCCATTCTGCACGCCATCCTGCCATTCAAATTCGTCGATCACAGCCACGCGAACGCCATCTCCGCCCTCACCTGCGCAAAAGACGGCGAAGCCCGCACCAAGGAGCTTTTCGGCTCCAAAGTGCTCGTGCTGCCCTATGTGATGCCCGGCTTCGTTTTGGCCAAACAGGTCTTCGAAGTGCTCCAAAAGACCGATCTGCGAAAAGAAGGCATTGAAGGCATCGTCCTGCTCAAACACGGCCTTTTCACCTTCGCTGACGACGCCAAGGCCAGCTACGAAAAGCACATCGAGCTCGTCGCGAAGGCGGAGGAGTTTTTGGCTACAAAAGCAAAGCACTGTTCCAAAGATGAGCCGTTCGAGGAAACCCGAATTCAGATTCGTTTGATGGAGTTGGCAAAGCTCCGCCAGCTCGTCTCCAAGACCCGCGGCTTCCCGCAAATCGCCCGCCTCAGCATGAGCGCCGATGCTTTGACCTACGCCGCGCTGCCGAACATCGCCGATTGCGGCGCTCGCGGCCCCTTGACGCCCGATCATAGCATCCGCACGAAGCGCATCCCTGCCGTACTCGGTGACGACCACGCTGCCAGCATCCAAACCTTCGCGGCAAACTACGAAAGCTACTTCAAGGCCCACGCCAACGGCCAGACCATGCTCGACGCCGCCCCGCGCTTCGCCGTGTGGCCCGGAAACGGCATCGTCAGCTTTGGCGATACCTTGAAGGACGCCAAAATCGTCGCCGACATCGCCGAAAGCACCGCCGCCACCGTCGCCCTCGGCGAGCGCACTGGCGGCTGGGCACCGCTCAGCGAAAAAGACATCTTCGACATCGAATACTGGGACCTTGAGCAGGCCAAACTCCGCAAAGGCCCCGCCCGCAAGGTGCATCAGGGCAAAGTCGCCCTCGTCACCGGCTGCGCCGCCGGCATTGGCTTCGCCATCGCTGAATCCCTCGCCGAACAGGGTGCCCAGGTCGTCGGACTCGACATCGACAAAGAAATCCCGCAGATCATGGCGAAGATCGGAGCCATCGGCATCGTCGTGAACCTCACCGAGGACCAGCCCGTGCAGGACGCCATCGACTTCACCGTCCGCGAGTTCGGCGGCATCGACATCGTCGTCAGCAACGCCGGTATCTTCCCCAAAAACGACGCCCTCGACGTCATGGCGCAGACCGATTGGGACCGCACCCTCATGATCAACCTCACCAGCCATCAAAAGCTGATGAACAAGGTCATTCCCTTCGTGAAGCACAGCCCCGATGGCAGCATCATCTTCGTCGGCAGCCGCAACTTCAAAGCCCCCGGCCCTGGCGCCTCCGCCTACTCCTGCTCCAAAGCCGCCCTCACGCAGCTCTGCCGCGTCGCCGCCCTCGAACTCGCTCCGTGGAAGATCCGCGTCAACATCGTGCACCCCGACGCCGTCTTCGACACCAAACTCTGGACCCCCGAAGCCCTCGCCAAAAGCGCCGCCCGCTACAACATGACCGTCGAGGAATACAAGACCAAGAACCTCATGAAGGTCGAGATCCGCTCCAAAGACATCGGCAACATGGTCGCCGCCATGGCGTCACCGTTGTTCGCGAAGGTCACCGGTGCGCAGATTCCCGTGGATGGTGGGAATGACCGGGTGATCTAACCGCGCGGAAGGGCTTTTGTGAATTTGCTCCTTCATCTTCTCTCGAGTTCACCAAGCCTGATTGGATTGATGGCCATGGTAATTTGTTGGGCGACCACCCGGCGTCTCCGATGGTTTTGGATCACAGCAGGAGCATGCTGTGTCCTGTTTCTGCTCAATGACATCTTCGTTGAACGATGGATGTCACGCTGGATGGCGAAGGACTATGGCCCTCACGGAGCCAGCGTGGTCATTCCGTCCTTTTATGCGCTTGTCTGCTGGTGTGGTTTGATGCTGCTGCGACATGCCGTCGAGCTTTACACCTGTTGGAAAGAGAAGCCGCAAAGGTTCTTCGCCTTAATGGTCTCATTCTTGGCCTTCCTGCTCATCATCAGTGCCATGTGGTTCGTTGGGATTCCGGTCCGCTAAACCATGGCGTATCCTTTCGCACGCGCCAGCATCGTGGAATGTGGCGGCAAGACTTGGCGCGACACCGCTGTCGCGTGCCGGACGGCCTTCTCCCCACGCTCGACAGCGGTGTCGCCGATGCAAGGTGTCCTTGCATCTCTGCCAACGCACCCCGAATCTCATGAACGAAATTGGTTCATCCACCGCTTGGCGCAGTCGCTCTGCTCGCGGGTTTCCAGGCAGCACTTTCGGCGGGCGCGGATCCATTGCACGGGATCGGCCTTCGCGGGGATGAAGCCCGCCTTCGCACACCAGGCGACGATGAACTGCCCCGTTCGGCCACAACCCGCCACACAATGTACCACCACCGCTTCGCGGGCGGCGTGATGCTTGTCCATCAAAGTCATGAACTGCTCGATCTGGGCATCCGTGGGCACGCCATAGTCGGGCACGTTGATGTGATGGTAGGTAAACTGGCTCGGCACATCGCGACGGTTGTCGAACTCACAGCAGTTCACGACGGCGCGGATGTTTTGTTCGTCGTAAATGTCGAAAACATACGGATCAGGCCACCACGAGGCGGCGATGACACCCTCGACAATCCAGGTGAAGGGTTCGGTGCGTTCGGGCTGGCCTCTTTCAGGCCAATACCAGGGGCGGATCGGTGACGGCATGCGTGTTCCTGCACTCACCGCGCCATGATTTCAAGGCGCAGGTCAAACGCGCTGAACGGCGGCATGACATTCGAGTTGAGGTAGCCTGCTTGCGGGAGAATAAACGAACCCAACAGTCATCCAGCCAACCACCTCGCCCATGCCTGCTCCACGTCGTGAAATCCAAGTTCGCCATGCGGCGAGCACCTCCAAAGCCGCCACCGACGTTCTCCGCAGCGGGCGGGAGCTGGAAAAGCTCATCGCCGGTAAGAGCACCGCAGACACACGGCAGATCCACACCGTCATTTCCAAGCTCCAGAGCGTCATCGCGGACTATCTCGACTCAGGGAAGCCGCTGAAGATCACGCTCAGCGCCTACGAGATCCTGTCCGCCATCGAGGCGGCCATTCAGGAGGCGGCAGGAAAGCCCAGCCCGTGGCCAGACGGTGCAGATGCACGCACGTTTTTCGTTCACGGCCTCTACGACGAGATCATCCAGCAGCCGAGCAACATCTTTGAAACGAAGCTCTTCCCCGACGGCTCCGAGCGCTACATTCCGATCAGCCGTGCCACATGGAAAACCTGCCTCGAAAGCCTCCGCGAGCAGATCATCGAGAGCGGCCTAAAGATCGCCAAGAAGCGGTCGGGGACGAAAGCGGATTAGCGGGCTTTCAGGTATCACTCAGCGAGCTGCGCGGCGTTTTGGTCGGGCCAGTTGGAGGCTGAGGCAGTCGATCAAGCTCTGGCGGATGCGGCGGAGGAAGCGATAGATGCGACTGCCGCGTGTACCTGAGGCTCATTCGGCAGCCAGTGCGGGAAGGGATCAGGCAGCGTGCGCCAGGCTTCGGGACCTTGCGCGAATTCAGCATCCGTGAGCAAAGCGTCGTCGAATTTCGCGGTGAGGGCGGACTTGTCCATGTCGCGGCCGATGATGACGAGTTCGGTGCGGCGGTCGCCGTGCTCGCCTTGGATGTGGGAGCGGATTTCGGCCTGGCTTTGCTCGTCCTGCGGCCATTCGGATTCGCTGACGGCGCTCCAGAAGAAGCCCATGGCGCGCGTGTCGCGCAACACGCCGGCTTGCGAGAGGTAACCGGCGATTTCATTCCGCGTGGCGAGCCAGAACATGCCTTTGGCGCGGATGACGCCGTCCCAATGCAGGCCGAGCAGGTCATGGAAGCGCTGTGGATGAAACGGACGCCGCGCCCGATACACAAAGCTGCTGATGCCATACTCCTCGGTCTCGGGCGTGTGGCCGCCGAGGCTGTCGAGCCAGCCTTTGGACTGCTCGGCCTCGGCCATGGCAAAGAGGCCGGTGTCGAGCACGCTATCGAGCGGCACCTCGCTGCGCTGGGTGAGGTGGACCTTCGCCTTCGGATTCAAAGCGCGGACGATGCCTTGGATTTCATCCAGCTCGTCGGCGCTGACGGCATCGGTCTTGTTGATGAGGATGACGTTGGCGAACTCGATTTGATCGGTGAGCAGATTCGCGATGCTGCGGGCGTCCTCGCCTGTGACGCCCATTTCGCGGTCCTGGAGGTCCTCGGTGCTGTGGTAGTCGTCGAGGAAGTTCCGCGCATCGACGACTGTGACCATGGTATCGAGCTGTGCGAGGTCGTTCAGGCTGCGGCCGGAGTCATCG
>JBILVU010000270.1:0-3497 GCA_044370285.1 Prosthecobacter sp. | reverse complement strand
GTCCGCGATAGATGCCGCCCATGCCCATCACGATCATGAGCAGCAGCCCGATGCCCACCGTGGTGAACACAAAACGGCCCGCGTTGTGCCGGATGTCGCGGACGGCGAGATTCATGGCCGTGCCTGCTCCGTTTGGATGTAAACCTCCGCCCGCTGGCCGATGGTCCAGTTTTTAGGCAGCTCGTTCACGCGCACATCGACGAGGAACTCGCGTGTCTCACGGTCCGTCTCACGCCCGATGCGCGACACCACACCGGGATAGTTCTTGTCGCTCTCGGAGCGGAAAACGATGCGCGCCATTTGTCCCGCCGCGACTTTGGAGATCGCCGTTTCATCCACCCAAGCGCTCACCCAGATCTCATCCAGCGAGATGATCTCCATCAGCGCTCCGCCCGGCACCAGCATGTCGCCCGGATCGCGATCTCGCCGGATGATGAGCCCGTCGTAAGGCGCGTGAATCTGCGTGAAGGCCATCTGCTCCTTGCGATACAGCAGCGTCTTCTCCGCCACCAGCACCTGGCCCTGCGCCTCGGCGATGGCCGCGTGTGAACGCTTCAAATCCGCCTCCGACACATGCAGCGCCTCGACCGCTTTGTCCGTGTCCGTCTGCGAGACCGCGTTGGAGGCCAGCAGGCCGATCAAGCGCTTGTGATCCAGCCGAGCCTGCCCCAGCACCGCCTCCGAACGTGCCAGATCCGCGCTCACACGCTCTGCCGTTTGTCGCGCCGCCGCCAGCGTCGCCTCCGCGATGGCCACCTGCTGCTTGATCTCCGCATCATCCAGTCGCGCAAGCAGTTGCCCCGCCTTCACCTTTTCCCCCTGATCCACCAGCACCTCCGCCAGCCGCTCCTGAATGCGTGCGCTCACGGTCGTCTTCACCCGCGCCTCCAGCGTGCCCGTGCCCATGACTTCGTCGGCGACCTCGTTTTGAGTCACCTTCGGCACGATCACCTCCAGAGGTTTAACGTTGAGTTTATAAACCGCGAAGCCCGCGATTCCTGCCACGATGAGCCATGGCAGGATGCGGCGGAGGAAGGTGTGTTTCATTTGAGTGGGATGAGTGCAGGAAAGAAACGCGGTGTGCGGGCAGCATACTCGGGATAGTCCCTGAATTTTTGAGCGAGCATCCGTTCTTCATGCGCTGCCTTGGCGTTAAAGAAGGCCCAAAGCAGTCCAAACAGCACGAAATGCAGGCCGCTCGCCGCCGAGATCGCCATGCCAAAGGCCCAGACGAGAAGGCCGCTGTAAACCGGATGCCTGACGCGGCGATACAAGCCGCTCGTGAGCAACGTGGCTCCCGCGCGTGGTGAAGGCATCGGCGTGAGCGAGCGCCCCGCCTGCAATTGCCAAGTCGCCAAGCCCGACAGCGCCAGTCCGGCGAAGCCAACCAGCAGCCCCAGCGGGCGCAATGGCACGAGAAAAGGCAGAACCCCGAAAGCAGGCATGAACAACAGCGCCGCCAGCAGAACCAACTGCACGGTCACCCATGACAAGTCTCTGAGCGTGGAGGATTTCATGAGCGTCGATCTAGTTCCGGCGGAACTTCACGAAGTAGTTCTCCTTCAGCAGATCCTTCACCTCATCCACCTTCTCAAAGCCAGCGGCGATGACTTCGGCCTCGAAGACCTCCTGTCCTGCGCGGACGTGGCCCATGATGAAGTCGCTCGATTCGCCGGGGATGCGTTTGAAGTCGATCAGCACGAGTTCGCCGCCCGGCTTGAGCGCCTTGTGCAGCGTGGCGAGGCTGGCGCTTGGAAACTCGAAGTGGTGATACACGTCACAGATGAAGGCGAGGTCGATGCTGGCCTCCGGCAGCTCCACGCTGCGCTCGGTGCAGAGGATCGTCTGCACGTTCGACGCACTCGCTTTGCCGGCGCGGGCTTTGATATGCTCCAGGAAATTCTTCGCGATCTCGACGGCATAAACCTTCCCGCTCGCTCCAACGGCCTGCGCAAAGTGCAGCGTGAAGAGCCCCGTGCCCGCGCCGATGTCTGCCATGACCATGCCGGGCTTCAAACCGGCTGCGGCGACGATTTTCTCCCGCTGGTGGAAGATCTCGCGGCTCTCCGTTTCGAACTTCTTGGTCCATTCCTCGACGTTGAGCTTCGGGTCGAGGAATTTGTCGTTGATGCCCGGCTTGACACTGGCGTCTTGAGCAAAAGCGAGGCTAGCAAGAAGGCAGAGGAGGATGGTAATGCGTTTCATGGGTCGGGAAGAAGGTCACTCAAACTTGATGTAGGCAAAGCCTTGCAGTTGCAGGTCGATCAATCGCGGAAAGGCACCGACGACGAGTTTCACGCCGGGCATCAGCTCTGCGGGCTTCACGCCCTTTTGCTGCATGGTGTTTTCACACAGCTCCACCTGCACGCCGCGCTTCACGAGTTCGGCGAGGATCTCACCATTCGGATTGGCCGCCTCGGCACCGAGTCGCTTCCGCGCCTCGTCATTTACCACCGCCGCGATGCCCGTGCCGTGATACACGAGATGCAAATGCACCTGCTCGGCCGCGATGCCGTGCTTCTGGTAGGTGTTGATGAGCTTGCGGGCATAAAACAATCCTTTGTTCACGCCTTCATGCTGCGCGTCATCGGTCACTTGATAAACGATGCGCAGGTTCTCCCGCACTTGGATGGGAATGACCTCCGGCTCGGCGGCGAATGCGGTCATGCAAAAAGCTAGAAGAGATGCGAGGAGGAGTTTCATGGTTGGGTGTCCGGTTTCCACGACATGTAGCCGCGGTGGATGTGCTGGATGTTTTGAAAGCCGAGCTCCTTGAGCTTCGCGACGGCTTTACGGCTGCGGAAACCACCGGCGCAATAAACGAGCACCGGCATTGTCTTATCGAGTGTGCCGACCTTCGAATCAAAGGCGTCATCGCCGATGGAGATGTTCACGGCCTTGGGCAAAGCGCCGTCGTCAAACTCACCTTTGGAGCGCACATCGAGCACCTGCGTCTCGGGATGCTCTCGGAGCCAGGCGTTTGCTTGATCGGCGTTTAGATTTTCGCACACGCAGCCGGGCGCGGCTTTGAAGAGGCCGCGATCCCAGCCGCCTTCATACCAATACCAGAGGCCGACAACGGCGGCGATGATGACGAGGGTCCAGAGCATGGCTTTGTAGTTCACTTCGCCGCTTCGATGATGGCAATGGTGTCCTTCTCCACCTGTTCAGCGATGGTTTTCAGCTCGGCGGACTCGGATAGTGAAGCGAGCAATGCTGAGGGTCGCACCATACCGATCAAAGTCTTGCCGCCGTCTTGATAGACGGAGATGCGACATGGCAGGGCGATGTTCATGCCCATGTCGGCAGTCAACACTGCGGCGGCTTGCTTGGGATTGCAGACTTCGAGGATGTGGCAGGCGTTTGGCAGATCGAAGCCTTTGCTCGCGAGGGTTTGTTTGAGGTCGTAAGTGTGCAACACGCCGTAGCCGTGCTGTTTGACCGAGGCTTCGAGATCGGTCACGGCCTGGGCCGGTGATTTGTTGGTTTCAGCGATG
>JBILVU010000269.1:0-3503 GCA_044370285.1 Prosthecobacter sp. | reverse complement strand
GGCGCAGGCCATGCCCCGACGACACCGCTGTCGAGCGCGGGAAGAATGCTCTGAGGCCGAAGAACACCGTAAGGCACGCGACAGCGGTGTCGCGCCAAGGCTTGCCACCGCACTCCACGACGCTGCCGCGCCATGCGATGCAATAGAATGGAGAATCACCGATCATGTTAGTTGCGGCTCACAGTTTCATCGAGATTGAGCACCAAATTCGCGATCAACGCCCACGCGGCGGTTTCAGCAGGCGGCGCGATCTTCTTCGGTGTCGATTCACCGACCAAAATCGCCTTCTCAGCGGCTTTTGGGTCGTTTTGATAAAGCGCCCGTTGTTTTGCCAAGGAGGCAGTGAGCATCGGAGACTCCTTCGCATCGGGTTTGCGGCTCAGAACGGTGCGGAAGAGCCATTGGAGTTTCGAGGCATCATCTTGGCCTCCTTCAGCGATCACACGCTCTGCGAGAGCTCTGGCGGCTTCGAAGTGCTGGACGTCGTTCATGAGTTGGAGGGCCTGCATGGGGGTGTTGCTGCGTTCGCGGCGGGTGCAGCTTTGCTCGCGGTTCGGCGCGTCGAAATTGCTCATGAAGGGCGGCGGAGCGGTGCGCTTGAGGAAGCTGTAGAGGCTGCGGCGGTAGAGCGCGGGGCCGTGGTCTTGCAGGTAGTAGCGCGTGTTGCTGTCGCCGTAGCCGACGGGTTCCCAGATGTTTGGCGGCTGGTAGGTGCGCACGCCGCGACCACCCATCTCCAAGTTGATGAGGCCGCTGACGAAGAGGGCGTTGTCGCGGATTTGCTCGGCATCGAGACGGATGCGCGGGCCGCGAGCGAGCAGGCGATTGTCAGGATCGAGGCTGAGGAGGTTTGATTCGACGGGCGAGGCCTGTTTGAAGGCTTTGGTCATGAGCATCTCCTTGATCAACGCCTTCACATTCCAGCCGCTCTTTTGAAAACGCACCGCGAGATCATCGAGCAGCTCAGGGTGGCTCGGTGGTTCGCCTTGGGAGCCGAAGTCGTGGCTGGTTTTGACCAAACCGATGCCGAAAACCTGCTGCCAGAAGCGGTTCACCGTCACGCGGGCCGTCATCGGATTTTCGGGAGCCACGAGCCATTTCGCGAGATCGAGCCGCGTGGCGCGGGCGGCGGCTTTTTTGAGTGGATGAAAGGCGGCGGGCGTGGTGGGCTCGACCTTGTCGCCGAGTTTGTTGTAGGTGCCGCGCATGGCGATGAAGGTCTCGCGCGGCGTTTCGGCATCGCGGAAGACGAAGGTGCCTGGAATGGCCGCGTCAGCGGCGGCGCGGATGGTTTTTGCGACTTCCCAGGCACCGCGACGCTGCGCGATCTCATCGCTGATCGGCTGGGCGACGCGGGCGAGGTAAAAGCGCAGCAAGGCCTCGCGCTGCTTGGCATCGGTGACTTTGTCAGGCGCGGTCATGAGCGTTTTCAGCTCGGCGGCGGGCACATCGGACGGATTCTTTTTCGAGCCGCTGACCTGCTTCCACCAAGTCGTGAAGGAAGTCAGCGCATGCTTGTCCGCCGTGGTTTTACCACTGACTTCGAGGCGATCCCACATCACGACACCGCCGACTTGCTGGAGGCTGATCGTATTGAGGCGAGTGCCGGGCTTGAAGCCGAGCACGGCAGATGGATCGACGCTGAGCTGGGTCCACTCGCCCGGCTTTGGCAACTCGCCCATCGGGATCGCATTTTCCTGAAAGTAAGTGAGCCCTTCAAAGGCCTTCGCATCGCCCCACATGAGTCGGCGGCCATTGATGTTGATACAAAGCACGCGTGGTGGACTCAGTGGATCAATGCGTGCCCACACGCTGATGCGTGACGACTCCGCGAGCACCACCGGCGTGAGCTGCGGCGTGAGGTTTTCCTCGCTGAACTGCCCATTCGCGATCCGCAGCACTCGCTGGCCGGACTTTGCGCCATAGGCGGGTTTGTTTTCCCACACGCTGGGGTTTCGCGTGGTGTTCTTCGTTTCCATGCCGGGAGCGAAAACATCGTCGAACAGCACCTGCGTAATGGTTTGAGCCTCTGCGGTCTTTTTCTCGGTGTAGGCGGCTTTTTGCGCGGAATCATCGAGCGCCTTCAACGCGGCCTTTTCGGCGGCGATGGCCGCATCGAGCGCCCTTTGCTGCTCAGGCGTCGGGAGGCGCAAAAAGGGCTCCGTGGACGAAATATTCTTGTCCATCGCTGGATCGGCACCGCTGTAAAAGAAGGCGTAGAGCGAGTAAAACTCCGCTGTGGTCAGCGGATCGTATTTGTGATCATGGCACTGCGCACAACCACCCGTGAGGCCTAGCCAGGCCGTGGTGAGCGTCGCCGCGCGATCCACGGCGTAAAGATGTCGATACTCCTCATCAATCGCGCCGCCTTCACTCGTCGTGACATTGCAGCGAGAGAAGCCCGTGGCGGTGATTTGATCCGGCGTGGCATTCGGGAGCTGATCGCCCGCGATCTGCCAGATGGTGAACTGATCAAACGGCAGGTTCTCATTGAAGGCCTTCACCACCCAGTCGCGATAGGCCCAGGTGCTGCGCTCGTTGTCGAGATGCAGGCCGTGCGTGTCCGCATACCGCGCCACATCCAGCCAATGCCGTGCCATCTCCTCGCCAAAGCGTGGCGACTTCATGTACTGGTCCACCATCGCCTCGTAGGACTGCCCTTTGAGGAAGGCATCCACCTCCGCCAGCGTCGGCGGCAGGCCCGTGAGCGTGAAGGCCACGCGGCGGATCAGCGTCTCGCGGTCTGCTTCATCAGCGAAGGTGAGTTTGTCCTTCGATTGACGCTCAGCTAGCAGGCTGTCGATGGTCGCACCACTCTTCTCTGCGGGCTTTTCACACGCCCAATGCTTCTGATACGACGCACTTTGCTCGATCCAGAGCTTCAGCGTGTCCTTCTGCTTCTGCGTGAGCTTCTTGTGCGACTTCGGCGGAGGCATGAGGTCATCCTCGTCGCTCGTGATGATGCGCTGCCAGACCTCGCTCTTCGCCAGATCGCCCGGTTTGATCGGAAACGCGCCGTCCTTGGCCGTGTAGGCACCTTCCGGCGTGTCGAGCCGCAACTCGGCCTCGCGCTTCTTCGAATCAAAGCCGTGGCAGGCAAAGCAGTTCTCCGAGAGGATCGGGCGGATATCGCGGTTGAAACTCAGCGGCTCCGCCGCGGCGGCGGAAGAGGCGAGGGCGATGAGAATGGCAGCGGAACGAATCATGCGTGCGGTATATACGCCACACGCGATGGGGATTCAGGCTTTGCGTTGGCAAAATCCCGCTTCTGACGAGGATTTTGATCAAGGCACCACTTCGCCAGAACCGGTGTACACCCATTTGTCCACCTTGCCGTTTTTGATGCGAGCCTGGGCCTCGGTCTCGAACTTGCCGAACATGGTCTGTGTCTCGTATTTGACGTTGATGGTCCAGTAGTCGTTACCGTCGATCTTTTCCTGATTCACATCGCCCCAGGATTTGATGTTATCCGGCTTCACTTCGGTGACCTCGCCAGCTTTCAT
>JBILVU010000268.1:0-3511 GCA_044370285.1 Prosthecobacter sp. | reverse complement strand
CACACAAAGGCGGTGCCGTGATCATCGGTGACCACGCCGAGGCAGTAATCGGTGCCCGGGCCATGCATGTGCTTTGCCCACTGCACCTGGCCTTCGACATCGAGATGCACGATGAGGCCGTCGTAATCTTTACCGCTGCATTGAAACGTCTGGCCTGCCACATTCACGCTGCCCTTGAACATGCCTGCGCCCCACACGCGACCCTGCGAGTCGCACGCGATCTCGTGATAAATGGCGCTCGTGGTGCCCGGGATGAGGTTCACCCATTCGCCCTCGCCTTCCGGGGTGAGCTTCAGCACGAGCGCGGCGCTCGTTTTGGATTCGATGGCGATTTTACCAAAGGCTCCTGCGCCCGAAGCACTGCCACCGAGATAGATGTGATCCTTCCCATCAATCGCGATGCCGTGCCCGCTGCCGGAGACCTTGCCGGAAGGCGGGCGATGCCAGATCTCGCGACCTTCCGCGTCATACTTCGTGCAGAAAAACTGCCCGCCAATCGCGCCCGTGATGACGACATGCCCCTTCGAGTCGATGGCGATGCCGTGTCCGTAATCGGAACCCGTGCCACCCTTTACGCGCACCCACAGCAGCTTGCCATCGGGGGAGAACTTCGCGGTGAAGGCATCGTAGTTGCCCGCATTCGGCACCTTCTCGCCGTTCGCCATCGCGTCCGTGCTTTCGAAGTGCCCCGTGACATACGCATTGCCCGCCGCATCCGTGATCACGCCATATGCGCGATCCGTCTTGCTGCCGCCGAAGCCGCTCACCCAGAGCGGCTTACCCGCAGCATCCAGCTTCGTCAGGCACATGTCCATCTCACCAGCGCTCTTGTGCTGCTGCTCGCCAAACAGCGCATCCCCCACACACTCGGAGGCCAGAAACACGTTCCCGGATCGGTCGGTCGTGACTGCCCGAGTCTTGTCATGCCCGCTGCCACCCCCGCTGAAGACCCATTCGCAGGATGGAGGCTCTGCGGCGTGAAGTTGAAAGGAAAACAAAATGAGGGCCAAGGATCGTTTCATGGCCGCTGAATAATGACGCTCAAGGCTGGATCTATCCAATGGCGATCACGCTGACCTTCAGATCCGCACAAAGTCTCAGAACTTCTTCACGCCCAAGCAATAGCGTCATGCCCGCCTCGACAGTGATGAGATCCACCCCGGCACTCGCGGCCGTGCGGATGGTGTCGGGGCCTACGACAGGCACGTCGAAACGCATGTCTTGATTCGGTTTGGAGACTTTGACCATCGTCGCGCCGCCACGTCCGAGGGCACCGCCGCGCTTCACGGCCTCGTTGGTACCCTCAAAGGCCTCCACGGCGAGCACGGTGCCATTTTTGACGACCACCGTCTGTCCGATGTCGAGTCGGCTGCTTTCCTTGGCGATCTTGAAACCATATTCGGCATCCTCCTGGCGGCGTTTTTTGATCTGCGGACCTGCGACATGACCGGAGCCTGGCATGAGATCTTCGAGGAAGGTGGTGGCGGGCAGTAGAGAGATGCCGTCCTTCGCCAATTCGTTCGCGATGCCGCCGAAGAGCGTCTCGGCGTTCCGCTGCTTCAGTCGTGCCATCATGATGAGCGTGCGAAGGTCGGGGCGCAGGTCGAAGAGGTTCTTCGGGGCGATCTGGCCTACCATCACCGTCTGAGCGACACCTTCCTTTTTGAAGAAGGAGATCATCTTCCCGAGCTGACCGACACGAAACCACTCCATCGCATCGACTTTGTCTGCGAGCTCTGGCTTCGTCTCATTGGTAAAGGCGGCAGCGACGAGCTTTTTTACGCCCGCCTTCCTCGCTGCCGCGACAAAGGTCTCCGGATAGATGCCGTTTCCGGCGATGAGGGCGATGGTGTCGAGATTTGGAGCAGTCATTCAGGCGAGGTCACGATGTTGGACGCTGACAGCGTTTCGTTCAATCGCCAAACCAAGAGGCTGCCAGAAGTGTCAATTGCCTGCGAGGAGGCCCCTTGCGTTGCGTTTTCCTCTTCGTGAAACCGCTTCTTGCTCTCTTATTTTTCATTACTGCACTCGCCGCCGAACCTCTCGCTCCAAAAGGCGAACTGATCTTTACCGACGACTTTGAGCGCTCCGATCTCGGCGACTGGAAGCCCCTCATTCCGTCCTTTGCCGTGCAGAATGGTGTGCTCAAGGGCTGGCAGACGCGTGACGACCACGGGGCCGTTGGCCGTGTGTATCGTCCGATGAAGGACGTGATCGTCGAGTTCAAATTCAAGCTCGACGGCTCCACAGGTTTCAACGCCGTCTTTGATGACAAGAACCACAAAGGCTCGCACGCTGGGCACATCTGCCGCGTGGCCTTTGCGCCGAAGCAGATCCGTCTCGGCGACGACAAGGAAGGCGTCATGCGCAACGACATCTTCGAAATGCGCAAAGATCCCTCGAAGAAGAGCGAGGCGGACAAGTTGCTCGTGGGACGTGGTACCGCGACGAACATCGCCATCGACCCCAAGCCCTGGCACAGCGTCGCCATCACGATTCTCGGCGATCACATGCACGTCACGCTCGATGGCAAACCGGTCGGCGACCTGAAGTCCCCCGGTATTGCCCACGAGACGAAACAGAGCTTTCACTTCACCGTGAACGGCCCCGGTGTGCTCTTTGACGACGTGCGCATCCGGGCGGCAAAGTGATTCTTCTCAAACTGAATGCTGACTGCAAATGAGGGTAGAAAAAGAACGAGAAGAGTGCGGAATGAGCTGCCGAGCTGACCTCGACGCCCAGGGATTCGCCATCGTGCCAAAGGTGCTCGATCAAGTGGCCTGCGAGTCCTTTCGGGACCTTCTGGGCAATGCGGACGGCGCAGGCACTCGCGGGATGCTGCGTGTGCCGGAAGTGATGAGCCTCGCTGAATCGCTGCTGGCAGATCTGGTGCGTTCTTTTCTGCCCGCCGAGCCAATTCCGGTGCGTGGCATCTTCTTTGATAAGCGACCGGAGACGAACTGGCTCGTTGCCTGGCATCAGGACATCACGCTGGCCCTCAAGGAACGCATCGAGGTGCCAGGATGGGGGCCGTGGAGTGTGAAAGATGGTACGCCGCATGTGCAGCCGCCGGTGGAATGCCTGGAGCAGATGCTGACGGTGCGATTGCACCTGGATGATGCCGATGCGGACAATGGCGCAATGCGAGTGCTGCCCGGCACGCATCGGCTGGGCCGATTGAATGCCGAGAGCATAGCACGATGCCGCGAAACACACACAGAGGTGCTTTGCGCCGGCAAAGCTGGCGATGCATTGTTGTTGCGGCCACTGCTGCTTCATTCCTCCTCGCGTTCGATGAGTGAACACCGCCGCCGGGTGCTCCACATCGAGTTCGCGGGATTTGAGCTGCCGCAGCCGTTGGAGTGGCAGGAGGTGCCGCATTCAGCGTAGGCTCGTTCGCCAGAGACTGTGTCAAAACAGCTTCAAGCAGTTTTCAGCGGTGGGTGGGCGGAGAGTTTTTCGGTGTGGGCTGCATCCGTAATGCCCTCACCAGTTCCGACATAGACTCTCT
>JBILVU010000157.1:0-12470 GCA_044370285.1 Prosthecobacter sp. | reverse complement strand
ACTTTCTTCCCGAGTGCGGGCCAAAGGATCGCGTGGCGTTGGGCTTCATCGGATTGAGCCCCACCTACTTCAAAGAGCTGCAATTGCCGCCGGAGATCATCAAGACCACCGTGGCAGATGAGTGGGAGGAGCATGTCGATGCCATCGGTCGCACTTTTCTTGGTCTCACACTGGCCTGCGCCCGCTGCCATGATCACAAGTCCGATCCCATCACCGCGCAGGATTACTATGCGCTAGCAGGCGTGTTTGCCTCCGTGAAGCTCGCTGAAGTGCCGACGATGGAGGAGACGCTTTGGAAGCCGGTGGAAAAGGCCCGCGCAGACGTCGCGGCGCTTGAAAAGCAGATCAAAGACCTCACGAAGAAGAAGCAGCCGATCAGTGAGCTGGAAGCGAAGGTTGCTAAAATCAAATCGACCACGCCTCATTACAACATGCTCATGGCGAACGCCGTGGAGGAGGCGGCGCTGTTTGTCGTGAAGAAGGAAAAAGAGCACGGCACGAAGCTCGACTACAAAATGGGCATGGCTCGCGATCTCGAACTCATGAAGCGCGGCAATCCCAACGATCTCGGTGAGGCGGTGCCGCGTCGTTTCTTGAGTGCGTTTCCCTCGAAGAGTGGTCTGCCGCGCAAATTTTCGACGGGCAGCGGCCGGCTGGAGCTGGCGCAGGCACTGGTGGAGGATGCAGCCCCGCTGACGGCACGTGTGATGGTGAACCGCGTGTGGAAGCATCACTTCGGTCGCGGCTTGGTGGATACGCCGAGCGAATTTGGCAATCTCGGCGAGGCTCCGACGCATCCCGAGCTGCTCGATGATCTCACCGGGCGCTTCATCGAGCACGGCTGGTCGATCAAATGGCTGCATCGCGAGATTTTGAACTCGGCGACGTGGCAGCAATCGAGCGTGGCCGCCGAATCCGAGCAGCGTGATCCCGAAAACAAGCTCTACGCCCGCATGCTGCGTCGTCGCTTGGACTGGGAAGCCTGGCGTGATGCCATCCTCACCGCCACCGGCCAGATCGATCTCAAGCTCGGCGGTCCAGCTTCGACCGTGAGCGATCTCAAAAACACACGCCGATCTCTTTACGGTGCCTCCGATCGACAAGACATGGACCCCATGCTGCGCATCCACGACGTGCCAGATCCGGCAGCGCACAATCCGTGGCGAACGGAGACGATCACACCGCTGCAAGGCCTCTTCGCGCTGAACTCCCCCTTCATGCAGCAGCAGGCCGATGTGCTCGGTCAATGGGCCATGAAGCACACGACCGAGGAGATTTATGCGCGGCTTTTCCATCGCCCGCCCACCGCCCGCGAAGCGGAGGTCGCTGGGCAGTTTGTCAGCGGTCGCGAAAAGGATGCTGCCGCTTGGTCACAGTATGCTCAGGCCTTGCTGGCGGGGAACGAGATGCTTTTCGTGGATTGAGTGGTGCCGCGAAGGGGCAGAGGAGCAGAGGAGCAGAGGACGCAGAGATGAAAACAGCAAAAATCTTTGCGTCCTCTGCCTCTTTGCCCCTCTGCGGCAAAAACGAAGGTGAGTAAAGCGGCCAGCCATCAAGGCTTCGTGATGCATTCGTCGAGGTTCAGCAAGGCCGTGGCGAGCGAGTAAAAGGCGCTGAACTGCGAGCCGGAAAGCTCCTTGGGCAGGGGGACATCGGCGGCGAGTTCCTTCGTCGTTTTCGCATCGGCCTCGGCGGAGGCGAACTGGGTTTCCCACAGGTTTTTGAGCAGCTCCGCTTCGTTGTCTGAAGGTGAACGGGCCAGCGCGAGGCGGAAGGCGTGGGCGATTTGCGCATCAAGATCGCTGCTCGGAGATTCCTTGGCGATACGCAACGCGAAATGCTTCGCGGCTTCGACATAGACGGGATCGTTCAGCAGTGTGAGGGCTTGCAGTGGTGTGTTCGAACGGCTGCGACGCACCACGCAGGCCATGCGGGCGCTGGCATCGAAATTCACAAAGCTCGGATACGGTGAACCGCGCTTCAGCACGACGTAGAGACCGCGGCGATACTTCGCGGTGCCGGAGCTCACCTGATAGTCGTATTGCTGACCGCCGACCTTCTTCCACAGCCCGTCTGGCTGTGGTGGACGGATCGGTTCGCCGCCTTGCGAGAGATCGATGAGCCCCGCGATGCTCAAGGCGTTGTCGCGGATGGTTTCGGCATCGAGACGGAAGCGCGGGAAGTGAGAGAGAAGCGTGTTGGCGGGATCAGTTTGTAGTTCGGGCTTTAGCCCGCTGCTGAGAGTTCCCGGACGGGCTAAAGCCCGAACTACGAACGCAGAGCTTTGCCGATACGTCTCGCTCATCACGATGAGCTTCAGCACATGCTTCATATCCCAGCCGCTGTCCATGAACTCGACCGCAAGCCAGTCGAGCAGCTCGGGATGGCTGGGAGGCGCCCCTTTGATGCCAAAGTCCTCCAACGTGCTCACGATGCCCTGCCCGAAAAGATCGGCCCACCAACGATTCACCGTCACGCGGGCGGCGAGCGGGTTGTCGCGGCTGGCGAGCCATTTGGCGAGGGTGAGACGATTCGGCGGACCTTTCGCAGCGTTTTTGAAAACGGCGGGCGTGGTGGCGGTGACGGGCGTGGTGGGATCAGTATAGACGCCGCGTTTGAAAATGGCCGTCATGCGGGGCTGGGGCAGTTCTTTCATCACCTCGGTGCTCAGCGGCTTCAAGGCAGTCAGCTGCTTTTGGAGCGCAGCGCGTTGTTTTTCGAGCTTCACGACCTCAGCAGGCTTTGACGCGGCTTTTTCATCCGTGAAGGCTTCGGGTAGGCTGGCGATCACATCGCCGGTGATGGCGGAGAGGCGCACGCGGCCGATGACAAGTTGCTGGCCATAGTTTTGCTCGATGCGAAGCGTGAGTTTGGCGTTCGCTACCACCGGTTTGGCAAACTCGAGTGCTGCCCAATGCGCTTCATGGAAGCGTGGATTGATGGCCCAGCCTTTTTTGCCGTTGGTGTTCGCGGTGAGAGCATCAGGCGGGTTAAAGTTTTTCTGTGTGTGGCTGGTGTGAATGCTTTTGAAGGTCAGCGGCTCGCCCTTGCCATCGGCCTGCGTGAGCGTGGCGACGAAGCGATTGACCACAAAATTCGGCCGCTCGCCACCGCGACGTCCCGGACCACCGCCGCCTAGGATGCTGTCATCCAGCAAAGCTTCGACAAGCAGGCCCGTGGTGGCGGAAGGCAGCGCGACCTCGATGGTGTAGGTGTCCGTGTCCGGCACAGGGCCGGTGAGGAGGGTGCTGCCATCCGGCTGTGCCTCGGTCTCGGCATCGCTCTCCGTAATGAAGGCCTCCGGCTTGAGCACGACGAGACCTGCGGGCGCTTGGGCGGCCTTTTCAGGCTTCTTCATCGCCGTGGTGATCTGGCTATCGAGAGCTTTGATCTGCTTGGCGAGATCTCGCCGCTGCTGGTCACGCGAAGCATCGGGTAGGGCAAAGGGGCTGCCGTTGAAGGCGATGGAGCCGGGCGTCTTCGGATTCGTACGTTCGGCTTCCTTCTCGGTGTTGTTGTAGTACGCGAGCAGGCTGTAGAAGTCCTTTTGCGTGATGGGATCGTATTTGTGATTGTGGCACTGGGCGCATTCGAGCGTGGTGCCGAGCCACACGGCACCCGTGGTGTTCACGCGGTCGATCACCTGATTGATTCGGCTCTCCTCCGGCTCGGTGCCCGCTTCTACATTCGTCGGCGTGCAGCGATGAAAACCGGTGGCTATGATCTGCGAGGGCTTGGCATTCGGCAGCAAGTCCCCGGCGATCTGCTCCAGCGTGAATTGATCAAACGGCATGTTTGCATTGAGCGCATCGACGACCCAGTCCCGATAGGCCCAGATGTCTCGAAGGTCATCCCGCTGAAACCCATGCGAGTCCGCATAGCGGGCGAGATCGAGCCACGGGCGTGCCCAACGCACGCCGAACTGTTTTGAAGCGAGGAGCTTATCAACGAGCGCCTCGTATTTTTGGTCGGACCAGACGGAAAGGTCAGACAAGTCCGACGGAGAAGGCGGCAGGCCTGTGAGATCGAGCGAGAGCCTGCGAATGAGCGTTTCCGGTGCGGCGGGTGGTGCCGGAGCGAGGCCATTCGCGGTGAGTTTTTCTCGAATGAAGGCATCGACGGGGTTCTCCGCACCCGCAGGCACTTTCGGGCGCACGGGCGGGATGTAGCTCCAGTGCGTGAGGCTCTCGATCTTTTCCGGCCACTTCGCGCCGTCGTCGATCCAGGCTTTCAGCGCGGAGATTTGCTCGGGCTTGAGGCGTTCGCCACGCTTGGGCATGGCTTCTTTGTCCTCACGCGGGAGCTGCACGCGGCGGAGGAGTTCCTGGCCGATCTCCGCGTGCTTCGGTGAGGCTGTGTCGAGGCGGAGATCGCCTTTTTGCACCTCTGCACCGTGGCATTCAAAGCAGGCGCGTTGCAGCACGGGATAGACCTCCTTGGAGAAGTCCGCGCCCGAGCAAAGGACGGAAGAGACAAAAAAGACCGAAGGGACGAAACGCATGACACGCTAGAACGACGGGCGTCCCGCGCGGCTATCGCCCCTTTCGCTCACGCTGCCTCGCTCGATACTCCGCGGGGCCGCAGCCGACCTGTCTTGCAAACATGCGGCTGAGGTAGTGACGGTTCGGGAAACCGGTTTCGACGGCGATTTGATCGATGGTTTTATCCGTGAGGGCCAAAGCCTCACCTGCGAGGCGGAGCCGCGTGGCGAGGACGTAGGCGGCGGGTGTTTGACCGGTGTGCTCGCGGAAACTGCGGATGAAGCGCTCAACGCTCATGCCTGCTCGCTCGGCGAGGAAGTGGTTCGTGAGTTTCGTGTGCGGTGAACGGGCGATGAGGGCGAGGACCTCGGAAAGGCGCTCGGGGAGGCTTTGCGCAGGTGAGTCGAGCTTTGCGAAGACGACATGCAGTAGCGCGGAGGCGAGGTGGAGCATGCGATGGCCGTCGGTGCTGCTTTGATGCGTTTCGATGAGCTGCGAAAGAAGGCCGCGCATGGTGTCATCGACCGGAAAAGGCATCGGCTCGGCAGGAAAGGACACACCGGGGCGGTTGGTGGTGAAGTGTAGCCAGTAGTGGCAGGCCCGCACGGGGCCGACGCAGTCGAAAACGGTGTCCGCAGGGATCAAGACGGCGTTTTTCGGCTCCAGTGGGATTTGGCGGCCTTTGAAAACGAGATGGCAGCCCGGCTTGGGATTGTAATAAAAGCGCCAGAAGGGCGAATCGACGCCTTGATGGTTCCAATTCTCCAAGGCGGGCTGATAGCCGCTTTCGTGGATCAAAAATGGCGTCCAGCCCGCCGTGGCGACGCGGGCGAGGTCCACGCCCCACGGCGTGGTGTAGTTGAGGTATTTGCGCGTGGCGGCCATGATCGGACACAACTACGGCAGAATAGGGCATGTTCGTCCAGCGTATGTTTTGGTGATGCGACTCCTGTTTCTATTCCTCACGACCTCTGCGCTCGCCTTGCCGCCGGATCATGCCCAGCGCATGGCTCGCGGCCTCAAGCTCTTCGACAGCGAGGTAGCGTCTCTTTTGAAGCAAAACTGCCTCAAATGCCACGGCGGCGAAAAAGTGAAGAGCGACTTCGACATGGCGACGCGTGAGGATTTGCTGCGCGGTGGCTCGCACGGCAGCGTGGTGGTGCCGTTTGATGCAAAGAGCAGTCTTTTGATGGCGCTGATCCGCCACGAAAAAGAACCGAACATGCCGGATAGCAGCCCGAAGCTGCCGGAGGCGGTCATTTCGAAGATCGCGGCCTGGATTGATGATGGGGCTCCCTATTCCGCGCCGCTAATCGCGGGAAAAAAGCCGAAAAAGGACAGCAGCGTGGTGACGGAGGAGGATCGGCAGTGGTGGGCGTTTCAGCCGCTGAAGAAGGTGCAGGCGAAGAGCATTGATGAGCTGCTTTTGAAGAATGCGAAGGGGATGAGCTTTGCACCACCAGCGGAGAAGGAGGTGCTGGTGAGGAGGCTGCATCTCGATCTCACCGGACTGCCGCCTTCGGAGGTTTCTGACACGGCTGACCTGAGTGACCTGATTGACGGGCTGCTGAGCAGCCCGGCGTATGGCGAACGCTGGGCACGCCACTGGCTGGATGTGGCGCGGTATGCGGAGAGCACAGGCTTTGAGCAGGACTATGACCGGCCCTTTGCGTTTCATTACCGGGACTTTGTCATCAAAGCGCTGAACTCGGACATGCCGTATGACCAGTTCGTAAAGTGGCAGCTCGCAGGCGACGAATACGAGCCGCAGAACCCGCTCGCGCTTGCGGCAACGGGCTTTCTCGGCGCGGGGGTGTTTCCTTCGCAAATCACCGCGAACGAGGTCGAAAGTTCACGCTACGATGCGATGGACGACATGCTAGGCACGACGTCGAGCGCCATGCTCGGTCTCACGCTGAGCTGCGCCCGCTGTCACGACCACAAATTCGATCCGCTGCCCACCCGCGACTACTACGCGATGCTCAGCACCTTCACGACGACCACACGCATGAACGTGGACGTGCATCCCGATGGCAAGGTGACTTCTGCGGTGACGACGATGAACGCCAACAAGAACACGCCAGCCGTCCCGGGTGCCACGCGCATGATGATCTGCGCCGAGGGCTACGATCCCATCGTCATGCACACGCAGGGCGGGCCGTTCTTTGACAAAACGCATGTGCTGAAACGCGGCAACCCGCTCATGAAGGATGGCGAGGCCACGCAAGCCTTCCTGCAAGTGCTGATCAAGCCCGGCGACGCCAAACGCTGGCAATGGCAGCCGCCGAAGGACGCGAAATACAGTGGTCGTCGTCGCTCGCTCTCGAATTGGATCACGGATGTGGATCAGGGCGCGGGCGCGTTGCTGGCTCGCGTGATCGTGAACCGGCTGTGGCAGCATCATTTCGGCACCGGTTTAGTGCCCACGCCGAATGACTTCGGAAAAACCGGCACGCCATGCACGCAGCCGGAGTTGCTCGACTGGCTGGCGTCGAAGCTCATCGAGAACGGCTGGAAGCTGAAACCGATGCACAAGTTGATCCTCAGCAGTCGTGCCTGGCAGCAAAGCAGCGTTCGCGATGCGAAAAAGGAAGCCGCCGATCCGGCGAACGGCCTTTTCATGCGCTTCGTGCCGCAGCGCCTCGAAGCCGAGGCGATCCGCGATTCGATGCTGGCCGTGAGTGGCGTGCTGGACAAGACCATGTTTGGTCCCGGCACTCGCGATGAAAACAGCAAGCGCCGCAGCATCTACTTCAACATCAAGCGCAGCCAGCTCATCGGCAGCATGGTGGCCTTTGACCTGCCTGAACCGCTCGTGAGCCAAGGCGCACGCCCCACGACGACCGTGGCTCCACAGGCCCTCGTGCTCATGAACAGCCCGCGGGCTCGTCAATGGGCCGATGGACTCGCCAAACGCGTTTCAATCGCTGGCGATGCGCCCAAGCAGATCGCCATGATTTACCGCCTCTGCTTCAATCGTGCTCCAAAAGCCGAGGAACTAGCCTCCGGGCTCGATTTCCTGCAATCCGGTGCTTCGCTGGCGGATTATGGCCAGGTGGTGTTGAGCCTGAACGAGTTCGTGTATGTGAACTGAGGAACGGCGAAAAGTGGCAGGGCTATTCTTGGCCCTTCGAACGGGGGAGGAATGCCCCGATTACGATTCCTTGTGCGTCTGATCGATGTAGGCGACGAGGCTCGGGAGCATCTTTTCGAGATCGGCGAGCGTGTCTTCATACGCGGCGCGGCCTGCGCCGAAGGGATCGCTCACATCCTTGCCACGAATGGCATCCTCTTGAGTGAACTCGGAGACGAGGTACACCTTGTCGGCGTGCTCGGGGAACTCATCCTCGATGGCGGCGAGGTGATGGCCGGACATGGCAAAGACATGTGTGGCGGCCTCGAGCATCTTTTTGTTGAGCATGCGGCTGGAAAAGTCATCGCGATGCAGGCCTTTTTCCTTCAGGATGGCCGTGGTGTGCTTGCTAGCTGGCATGCCCGGAGCGGCGGCCACGCCGGCGCTGCTGACTTCGTAATCGGCGCGGTCTTTGACGAGGTCACGAAAGAGCGCCTCGGCCATGGGGCTTCGGCAGGTGTTTCCGGTGCAGACAAAGAGGACGCGTTTCAAGCAGGCGGAATGTCGCCGGAGCGGGCGGGATTGTCAAAAGCAGAAACCCCGGAGAGGAGTTCCCGACGCGCTCGGTACTCTCTCTCCGGGGCCGTGCCGTCGAAACATCGCAGTGCGATGCGCATGGCGGCAAGCTGTTGGGGGCATCACGCTGCCGCGAGGGCAGGGGAGCCTTGCTTCATGCGGCCGCGGAACTCGGTGGGGGACTCCGAGGCGATGCGGCGGAAGCTGCGGTTGAAATGGGACAGGCTCTGGAAGCCGACATCGTAGGCCACCTCGGTGATACGGGCGGCGGGTTTCATGAGCATGCGCTTGGCTTTTTCCACGCGGGCGCGGTTCACAAAGTCCGTGAAGGTGAGGCCGGTGGCACGCTTGAAGAGCTTGCAGAAGTGGAAGGGACTCACGTTCACCGCCTTGGCGACGGCTTCGAGGGACATCGGCTCGGCGAGATGCTGGTGGATGAAGGCTTTCGCATTGCGCACGGCCTCGGGCTCATGCGTAGCGGTGGCAAACAGGAGGCGGTGGGCGCTTTCGCCGAGTTGGAGGGCGAAGGATTGCAGGATGGCGATGGCGGCATCGTAGCGCTCAGGAGCCATGACCGGGGCGTGGTCGAAGTGGACCTTCGCACTGCGGATTTCCGCGGCGGAGCGGTCTTCATCGAGAAGGGCCTTGGCGACCGGAGCGAAGGTGTCCGCATTCGCGGGCTGGAGGCGTACAGCGCCGGTGAGCATGAGGGCGATGACGTTTTTGCCGACTTTCACTGGAACCTTGGTTTCCACCACACCAGCGACGCCGGTGCGGGTGATCACGCCTTCATAGTGGCAGTCCTCGGGAGCGGTCTCAAGGCACAGCGGCAGGCTGGTGAGGGTATTGAAAGCCTTCTGATAATGCTGGAAGAGCTCGCTATCCGCGAGGTTCTGGATAAAGCGTTGACGAGCATTGAGGGGAGCGGTGGTGGTGTTCATGGCGCGTTTGGGTGTTGAAGGTTGACGACGCCATGATGCCCGATGCTGGCTGTTCCGATATTGTGGTCGGATACGGCATGATTTGTCCGGGATGACCGCAAAAGCGGCATAGTGGAAACCATTATCGCCTAGCATGGTTCCAGAGGCTTCCTCCCATGAAAGACAACAAGACCCTCCTCGGCACCGCAGCGGCACTGCTCATCCTGTCCGTGATCTTTTTCATCATCGAGCGACTCGCCGGGCGTGGGAGAAACCGTGTGCAGCCGGTGATCCGCCGCGGGTGGTTCACGGATGTCATTTATCTCTTCGCCACGGGGCTGTTCACGAAGCCGCTCATGCGCCTGCTGCTGTTTTTCCCTGCCGCGATTCTTGTCATCACACAGGTGGTGCCTGCGGAGACTTTCAAAGCGGGCCTGTATGCGGGATTTGGTCCGCTGAGCCGCCAGCCCGTGTGGCTGCAAGCCATTGAAATCTATGTGATCGGAGATTTCGCCGGTTACTGGACGCACCGGCTTTTTCATCGCGGCAGATGGTGGCCATTTCACGCCGTGCATCACTCCTCAGAGGACCTGGACTGGCTCGGCAGTGTGCGGGTGCATCCGGTGAATGAACTGGTGAACAAGCTCTCGCAAGCGGTGCCGCTGCTGCTCATGGGATTTAATCCACTCGTAACGCTGGGCACCTCGCCCGTGCTCACTTTCTTCGCCATCTTCATTCATGCGAATGTGAATTGGGACTTCGGCCCGCTGCGCTATGTCATCGCCACGCCGGTCTTCCACCGCTGGCATCACTCCCGCGAGCGAGAAGCATGGGACAAAAACTTCGCTGGTCTGCTGCCGCTGTGGGACATCCTCTTCGGCACGTTTTACATGCCACGCGGTCGTTACCCGGAGAATTTCGGCATCTGTGAGCCGATGCCGAAGGGCTTCATCGGTCAGCTATGGGAACCGTTTGCCTGGCTCAGGAGGCGTGGAAAGAAAGTGGACCCGGTGTGAGTGCGGCGGTGGACAAGACGCTTGCACTCGTTCAGCCCCCGGCGTCTTTCCTGTGATGAAAATCTCCTTTTGCGGTGCCGCAGGCACTACCACCGGCTCGAAGCATCTGCTCGAGGTCAACGGCCAGCGCATCCTGCTCGATTGCGGGCTCTACCAGGGACGCCGGAAGGACACCATCGAGCGTAACAAGCACTTCCCCTTTGATCCGAAGACCATCGACCTCGTCGTGCTCTCCCATGCGCACATCGATCACTGCGGCGCCCTGCCGCATCTGAGCAAGCTGGGCTTTGAAGGAAACATCTATGCCACGCCGGCCACGCGTGACCTGTGCAGCATCATGCTTCCAGATGCGGCGCACATTCATGTGAACGACATCCTGTGGCTGAACAAGCACCTCCAGGAGGGCGAGGCCGAGCTGGAACCCAGCTACACCGTTGTGGATGCGGAAAAGTGCATGAGGCAGTTCGTCACCGTCTCGTATCACCGACCGCTGCCCATCGCCGACGGCGTGAGGCTCACCTTCATTGATGCAGGCCATGTGCTCGGCTCCGCGCAGGTCGTGCTCGACATCGATGACCGTGCCACGGGCCGCAAATCTCGCCTGCTTTTCTCCGGCGACATCGGCCGCCCTGGCAATGAACTGCTCAACAGTGCCGAGCCATGTGAAAACGTGGACTACATCATCATGGAGAGCACCTATGGCGGCCGCAGGCATGAACTCTCCACCGTGGCCGATGAGCACCTCGCCGCCATCATCCGGCGCACCTCGCAAAAGCGCGGAAAGCTCATCATCCCCGCCTTCGCCGTCGAACGCACTCAGCAGCTCCTCTGCGCCATCGACCGCATGCGCCATCACAACACCATCGCGGAAATCCCCACCTATGTGGACAGTCCGCTCGCCGTGCGGGCCACGGAAATTTTCCGCCTGCACATCGACGACCTCCGCCCCGAACTGCGTGATGCCGTATTCATGCGAAACGATCCCTTCGGCTTTGAGGGCCTCCAACTCATCCGCACGGTGGATGACTCCAAAAAGCTCAACCGCCTCAAAGGTGCTGCCGTCATCATCTCCGCCTCCGGCATGGCGGAGAGTGGTCGGATCCTCCATCACCTGCGCAACAACGTCAGCAACCCGAAGAACATCATTCTCTTTGTTGGCTACTGCGCCGAAAACACCCTCGGCTGGAGGCTTCGTGAAGGTCACAAGCGCGTCCACATCCTCGGCGAGGAGTTTGAAGTGAACGCGGAGATCGAGACGCTCGATTCCTTTTCTGGTCACGCCGACCACGACGAGCTGCTGCAATGGTTCGAGAAGGTCACCGGCCCGAAGAAGCAGGTCTTTCTCGTTCACGGCGAGCCAGAACGCTCCGCCCTCCTGCAAACCGACCTCCAGACACGCCATCCTGAATCCAAGATCGAAGTCGCCACGTTCAAGCAGACGGTCGAACTCTAACCCTCGCCCACCTTTCACCATGAAAACCCTCCTCGCCCTCCTCGTCATGACACTCTCCACCTTTGCCGCCGATTCCATTCACGACCTCACGATGAAGGACATTGAAGGCAAAGACCTCGCTCTCAAAACCTACGCAGGCAAAGCCGTGCTCATCGTCAACGTGGCCTCCGAGTGCGGCTACACCGGCCAGTATGCCGGCCTACAAGCCCTGAGCGAGAAAATGGCTTCCAAGGGCCTCATCGTGCTCGGCGTCCCTTGCAACGACTTCGGCGGCCAAGAGCCTGGCGACGAAAAAACCATCCAGACCTTCTGCAGCTCGAATTACAAGGTCACCTTTCCGATGACCTCCAAAGTCACCATCAAGGGCAATGCCAAACACCCGCTCTACGCCCTGCTCACCCAAGGCAGCGGCGAAGTGGGCTGGAACTTCGAAAAATTCCTCGTCGGCAAAGACGGCAAGCTCATCCAGCGCTTCGGCTCCGACGCCGAACCCGAATCAGGTGACCTTCTCTCCGCCATCGAGGCGGCTTTGAAATAAGGAATCTCGTTCGTCCAATGCTTGGCGGTGGGATGAAGGTTTGCCACACCTCGTTCCAAACGTTTCGTGTGGCTATCACGATCCGCTGTCAGTTCTTTATCCGATTCAGCCGGGAAAGCGGTCGCATAGGCCACAGTGAGGGAATTCAAAAAAATGGAGATTTGGCACATGGGCCAAATCTCCATTCGGAAACGAGACGCGACATGTCTGTCGATCAATCCCCGCCACCGGCGACCTTCGGCGTATTGCCAAGGGCTTCTTTGACGGCGGCGACGGCGTAGTCGCGGTTGAGCTTGGTGATCCAGCGGACGCTGATCTCCTTCGGGCAGGCGGCTTCGCACTCGTATTGGTTGGTGCAGTTGCCAAAGCCTTCTTTGTCCATCTGGCGGACCATGCCGAGGGTGCGGCGATCC
>JBILVU010000052.1:0-36605 GCA_044370285.1 Prosthecobacter sp. | reverse complement strand
ACGCCGGTGGCACGCGGCACGGATGGCGATGGCGTGACCTGGATGGATGTCACGGTGAATCGCGGCACCTTTGCGGGCAATGTGAAGCCCACGGTGAGTCTCGGCTCCACCAACGCAAATCCGGCGATCAATGTCAGCGTGACCTTCACCGCCACGGCGAGTGATCCGAATGGCGACACGCTGGCTTACTTTTGGGAATGGGGTGATGGCACGACGACGGCGAACAACAGCCCGATCGCGAGCAAGAGCTGGAGCACGGCGGGTACAAAGACGGTGCGCTGCATCGTCACAGACATGAAGGGCCAGACCACCACGGCATGGCTGCTGGTGCAGGTGGGCGGCAGCAGCGGCTTCTCCATTCAGGGCACGGTGAGCACCACGCTGGGCGCACCGATGCAGGGCGTGGTCGTGAGCGCATCTCCCACGCAGAGTGCCACGACGGATGGCGATGGCGCTTACTCCATCACCGGCCTCGCCGCAGGCAGCTACACACTCACTGCGACGAAGACGGGCGCGAGTTTTGTGACCAGCGGCTTCACGAATCCCGTGACGGTGGGTCCGAGCCAGACGGGAAAAAATTTCCTCGCACCGCCTGGCGCACCCACCTTCACCGCGACGATGAAAAACGGCCTCACGGACCAGGGATCGAGCACGGGAGCCATCCCGCTGCCGCTGGCGGATGCGGACACGGCCATCTCCGCGCTCACGCTGAGCGCTTCATCTTCCAATCAATCCATCATCCCGGATGCCAGCGTCACCTTCAGCACCGGCACCACACGCACGATCACCGCGTCCGCAGGCAGCACGGTGAGTGGCTCGGTGGACATCACCATCACCGCCACTGATCCCGAGGGGAACACGGGCACCTACGTGTGGCCGGTGACGGTGAATGCCAAGCCCGTGCTCGCCACGACGACGCCCACCACGAGCGAGAACACGCCGGTGGACATTGATTTGCGTGCCTTTGTCTCTGACGACATCACACCGGATGAGCGCATCTTCTTTGAAGTGGATCGGGTGCGAAATGGCAAGATGACGCTGCTGCCAGATGGCTACACCGCTCGCTTCACGCCGAATCCGAACTTCAACGGCACGACCAACTACCGTCTCGTGGTGCGGGATCAGTCGCTGGGAGCAGGCTTCCGCTTCTTCTATGATTTCGAGCCGCCGGATGTGCACGAGGATGCGCTGAGCACCGACCAGTCGAACTACAATCGCACCGGCACGCTGCAATCCATCAATGGCGGCACCTACGCGTATGATGCCGGCGTGCCGCCCGCGCTCTCGCCGCAATCCAGCAATGCTCTCGTGCTGGCACAAAATGGCAGCAGCGGGGCACGTCTGCGGCGCACGCTGACCACCGCCGATCACAATTTGAACGATGCGGACTGGACGCTCTCCGCGTGGGTGAAGCGCGGCGGCACGGACACTGAGGATTTTGTCTTTCACCTCGGCGATGGCGATGGTCACGGCACCGAAAACGAACTGGAGCTCTTCTTTGCCGCCGGAAGCGATGTGCTGAAGCTGCAAAAATGGGGCGCAGGCGGCCTCGAAAAGGAAATCGTGTGCTCCGGCATCCCGGCGGGCGAGTGGCATCACCTCACGCTGAGCTACGACCGCACCGCGACGAATACCGGCGACTTCTACCTCTACGTCGGCAAGTTCCTGCGTGGCAGTGTCACCGGCGTGACGATGAATGTGAACCAGGCCGCTCCGGTGGTCGTCGGCGGTCATGGCAGCACCACGGCGAATGTGGACCGCTGGTTCGATGGCGTGATGGACGAGGTTTTGTTCCAAAGCGGACTCTCCACCCGCAACGAGATCTTCAACCGCTCACGCATGGGAGCGCGGCACCACCATGGTCTGAGCGTCATCGGCAACAACCTCGCCATCACCGTCACCGGCTCCAATCAGCCGCCGTCCATCGTGGCAGTGCCGGATCGCTACATCCCGGTCAATGCCACGGCCTCGCCCGTGACCGTGCGCCTCGTGGATGCGGATACAGAGGGACGCAGTCTCACGCTGACGGCTTCTTCTTCAAATCAAGCGCTGCTCCCGAACGCGAACATCACCGTGGGTGCAGCGCCGCCTGCCTGGACGAATGGCGACATCGGCACCGTGACCACCGCGGGCAGCCTCACCGAGAGTCGCGGCACCTTTGTGGTGAATGGTGCGGGCACCGGCATCGGTCCGGCCACTGGTGATTCCTTCCGCTGGGTGCGGCAGAGTTTCACCGGCGATGCTGAGATGATCGCACGCGTCGTCTCGCTGGATCACACCGCGTCCAATGCCGAGGCTAACCTCATGATGCGCGAGTCCACCGCTGCCACTGCACGCTTCGTCAGTGTGCGTGTCACCGGCAGCGAGGGCGTGAGCTTTGTGCAGCGTGGCACCGCCGCGACCGATGCCGTCGTCACCGCGACTCTGCCGCTGGCCAGCGCACCCTGCTGGCTGCGACTCGTGCGCACTGGCTCGATTTACACTGCCTTCTACGCCACGGACAACGATGGCATCGCAGGTGCTTGGCAGGCGGTGGGCACGGAGCAAACCGTCGCCTTCACCGGAACCACGCACGACATCGGCATGGCGGTGTCGAGTCGCGTGGACACCACGCTTAGTGCGGCCGTTTTCGACAATCTCGGCGGCACTGTTTTACGCGGCGGCGAGCGCACGGTCTCACTCACGCCCGCCGCAGGCCAGTCTGGCAGCAGCACCATTACACTCACGGCCAACGATGGCTCGCTCACGGGCAGCACGATCTTCAATGTGATCGTCGATGGTGCCGCGCCCAGCACCACCGTGTGGAATGCGACCACCAGCGGCACTTTGAACTGGAGCACCGGCTCAAACTGGACCGGCGGCGTCACGCCGCCGAGTAGTCGGTTTAGCACTGTTGCGTTCTTCACGGGTCAAACCTTGGCCGCTGGCAGCATCACATCGAACAACGACAGCGTTGGTGGTCATGCGCTGAACGTCCTCACGCTCGGCGGCACCGGTCCCACCAGCGGAACGACAACGATGACCCTCGGCGGCAATGCCTTGCTCATGCGCCGCGAGTCGCTGCTCGATCCCGTGGTCAATCTGAGTGCCACCAACGGCACCGGTTTGACCTGGGACGTCAGCGCACCCGTGACGATGGAGGACAGCACCACCTTCACCGGCGCGGGAACGGCCACTTTTCTCTTCAGCGGTGTCATCAGTGGCAATGCAGGCCTCATCAAGAGCGGCAGCAGCAAGCTCACGCTCACCGGCGCGAACACGTATGCAGGCACCACCACGATCAACGCGGGCATTTTGCAGATCGGCAATGACGGAGCCGCTGGCTCGTTGCCCTCCGGTGAGATCGTGAACAACTCCACGCTGCGTTTTGACCGCACTGGCACGCTGCTCGTGCCCAATCTCATCAGCGGCAGCGGTGGCATCACGATCGATTGCCCGATCAACAACGGCACCGTCGTGCTCAGCGGCAACAACAGCTTCACCGGCGCTGTCACGGTAGCGTCTGGAGCCTTGCGCATCACGAACAGCAACGCCCTCGGCACCACCTTCTCCGCGAAGGATGTGCTGCTCACCAACGGCACCGCAGGCAACCCACAGCTTCGGCTTGATGGCAGCAGCGGCTCCATGGATCTGCCTGCGGCCATCAACTATCGCGTGAGCAATCCCGCCGGAGCCATCTTCAATGAAGCAGGCGACAACATCCTGCGTGGCAACATCACGCTCACCAGTGGCGGCACCGGCGAGAGCCGGGTGGTGGTCAACGCAGGCAGCCTGCGACTCGCCGGAACAATCCAAAACGAGACCGCCAGCAACACACGCACCTTCGTTCTCGGCGGAGCGGCTGGCGTTGGACAAGTGGAAGGCATCATCAGCAACGGAAGCGCAACCGGAAGCGTGATCGCCCTGCGCAAGATCGAAAACGGCACCTGGACGCTCACTGGCACCAACACCTACACCGGAGCGACCACCTTGAACGCAGGCACCCTGCGCATCAATGCCCCCGGCTCGCTCCACGCCAGCAGCGCCGTCACCATCAACGCCGCCACACTCGCTGGCGATGGCAGCATCGGCGGCAGTGTCACCGTCAATGCCTCCGGCCGCATCGCACCCGGAGCCACCACCGGCTCCGCAGGCACCCTCGCCATCGGCGGTGGCCTCACTATCACCGCCATGACCACCGGCACCGGCAAACTCGTCTTTGAGCTCGGCGCTCTCACCGCCAGCGATCAAATCACCGTCGGCGGCACCTTTACCGTCGGCAGCGGCACGCTCGGCATCGACGATTTCACCTTCATCGCATTGAGCGGCCTCACCGCCGGCACCTACAAGCTCATCACCGCCACCACCCTCAGCGGCACGCTCGATCCCGCCAAGCTCACCGGCACTCTCGGTGCCTTCAACACCACCCTTAGCATCACTGGAAACGACCTCGAACTCGTCCTCGTGAGCCCCTTCACCACCTGGCAGACCAACAACAGTCCAAGCGGCACCTTCAACGGCGACCACGACAACGACGGCGTCCCCAACGGCATCGAATACTTCCTCGGCGGCACCTCCAACACCACCGGCCAGACCCCGCTCCCTGCCGTGCAAAACAACAGCGGCACCCTCAGCATCACCTGGACCAAAGCCCCCGGCCACCTCGGCACCTACGGCACCGACTTCGTCATCGAATCCTCCGACACCCTCACCGGCGTTTGGACCACGGAAACCCTCGGCGTGAACGTCACCGTGAACGGCAACAACTTCACCTACACCTTCCCCGCGAGCACGAGACGCTTTGCGAGGCTGAAAGTGATGGGGCCGTGATAGCGATCACTCATCCCACTCCAACACTCCGTGACCCGCTCATCTCTGCTCCTCGCGATACTTCTCCTCCCGCTCATCGCCCTCCACGCCGCTGAAGCACCGATCTCCAAGCCCAACATCATCTTCATCTATGCCGACGACCTCGGTTGGGGTGATGTCTCATGCCACGGCGCAGAGAGCTGGTTGAAAACGCCGACGATTGACCGGCTTGCGGGCGAAGGGATGGATTTCTCGCAGTTCAACGTGCTCAGCCCGGTCTGTTCACCGAGCCGCGTCGCGACCATGACGGGCCGCTTTCCCTCCCGCTTCGGCATCAACAACGTCTTCAACTCGCAGACACTCGGCCCGAAGAAATCGAGCACGATGCCGGACTGGCTCGACCCCAAGGCGCCGATGCTGCCGCGCCTCTTGAAGAGCGCCGGCTACCATACCGCGCACTTCGGCAAGTGGCACATGGGCGCCGGACCGCAGATCGCCCCGGAAGCGCCGGAGATGTCCGCCTACGGCATCGATGAATCCAAGGTCTATCATGGGCCGGGGCCGGGCATTGATCAGCACAAGATCGGCGTCGAGGCGGCGCAGTTCATCGAGCGGATGAAAGGCAGGCAACCCTTTTTCCTGAACGTCTGGCTCCACGAGTCGCACACGCGGCACTTTCCCACCCAGGAGTCGATGGACCGCTTCAAGGACCTCAATCCCCGCCGTCAGGTGTATGCCGCAGTCTTGCGCGAAGCCGATCTGAATGTCGCTCGCGTGCTCGACGCATTGAAAACGACCGGCATGGAGCAAAACACCCTCGTGATGTTCTCCAGCGACAATGGCCCTGCGGGCACGCCCGTGACCGATGGCGACCGCCCACCGCAGCCGGAAGATGGCGATATGCAGAAGGGCTTCGATGTTTTTTACAGCGTCGGCTCCACCGGCGGCTTGCGAGGCCGCAAAGGCAATCTCTACGAAGGCGGCGTGCGCACCCCGTTCATCGTTCGCTGGCCCGGTCACATCCCTGCGGGCACGAAGAACGACACGACCGTCTTTTCCGCCGTCGATCTCCTGCCCACACTCTGCGCCGCTGCCGGTATCGAACTCCCCACCGAGGCTGCCAGCGACGGCGAGAACCTGCTCGATGCCTTCCACGGCAAACCCGTGCGGCGCACCAAACCGCTCTTCTGGAAACACTACCACATCGGCAAGCAGGACGACACCTGGCCCGCCTGGGCCATGCGCGAGGGCGATTGGAAACTGCTCATGGACGAGTCCGGCCAGCGCATCGCGCTCCACAACCTCACCCAGGATCGCGCTGAGCAAACAGACGCCAGCGCCACCCATTCCGACATCGTCGCACGCATGAAGCCGAAGTTGATCGACTGGATCAAAACCCTTCCCGCCTCCGCCGATCCGTCGTGCCTCCACCAAGGCTCTGCCAAGTGAGAAACACCATTCCACTGGTCATTTCAGACATTCTTTTTAGAAACGGTTTATGAACCTCAAAACCACCCGCCGCACCCTTCTTCAAACCGGAGCTGCCGCCGCTTCGTTTTCGCTTTTCGCGCAGACTGAACTCCTCGCCGTTGAAGGCATCCCGCAGTCCGTCGCGGAGCTTTGGGCGGATTTTGATCCGCGCAAAGAGCCCATCGAAACCGAGGTCATCCGCGAGTGGAGGGAGGACGGCATGATTTTGCGGCATGTGCGCTACTTCATCGGCAGCTTCAAAGGCAAACCCGCGCGGATGGCGGCGGTGTACGGCTTTCCAGAAGGGGCAAAGGAGAAACTCCCGGCGGTGATGCATATCCATGGCGGAGGCCAGCGAGGCTCGGTGAGCGAGGTGAAGCTGCTCGTGGCGCGAGGTTATGCGGCGCTATCGGTGAACTGGGGCGGCAGCGGCACGGGAAAGCCGCCTTTCAACACCTGTGAGAAGTCCGAGCCGGGCGATCCGAACACCGATTGGGGCGCAGTTGATCCCTCGCAGCTCAATGTGCCAAGCTACTCGTCGATGCTGCCCGGGCCAAAGCAGTTTTTCGAGGACCGAGAGAATCCGAAGAACAACAACTGGTATCTCCTCACGCTCGGCTGCCGTCGCGGGCTGACCTTTCTCGAGCAGCAGCCAGAGGTCGATCCTCAAAGGCTCGGCGTGCATGGCTACTCGATGGGGGGCAATCTCACGATGTATGTCGCTGGCACGGATCGCCGGGTGAAGGCCGCCGTTCCCGGCGTCGGTGGTCAAGGCTGGCGCTGGCAGACACACGAGTTCATTGGCGGGACGGACCAGCAGGACCGAATCAAAGGCGATGTCGAGGTCTTCAAGCGCACGCTCAGCTTTGAAAGCTACGCGCCGCTCATTCAGTGCCCGGTGTTGCATCGCAGCGCCACGAACGACTTCCACGGCTGGATGGACGACGTATATCGCACCAACGCACTCATCGAAAAACAGCCGACGCGCTACAGTTGGGTGCCGCACATGAACCACCGCCTCACGCCCGAGGTCGCCGTCACCATGCCGCTGTGGTTTGATCAGCATCTCAAAGGCGGCCCCGCGCTGCCCGAGACACCGCAAAGCGAGCTCCGCCTCAAATCGAACGACGACGTGCCCATGCTGCGCGTGAGGCCAGATGCCAAATCGCTGCCCGTGGCCCGTGTCGAGATCTTCTACAGCGTCGATCCCGATCCCCGCGCCCGCTTCTGGCGCAGCGCCGAGGTTCATCACGAATCCGAAGGCTACATCGCCCAACTGCCGCTGCACACGCACAACCTGCCGCTCTTTGCTTTCGCGAACGTTCACTACACACTGCCGAAGCCCGAATCCCTCGCGCAGATACCCGGCAACGCCAAACCGGTCACCGAGATCTGCCTCAGCAGCCTCCTCCACTCCCACAGCGCCGACGAGGTCAAGCAAGCGAACCCGAAGCTCACCGCGAAACCTTCCACGCTCATCGACGACTTCGCCCACGGCACGCGCGACTGGTATGTTCTCAACGCTGGCAACGCCACCCATCAGCAGCTTTGGACCCGCAAAGTCACCGATCCCCTCTGGCGCGGTCCTGAGGGCTCCAAACTCTCGCTCACGCTCAAGCTGCCGCAAACCAATCGCTTTCACATCGTCCTCCAGCAAAACGAATGGCGCAGCTACCGTGGCCCGCGGCGCACCTTCGTCTGCCAGCGCGAAATCCAAGGCTCCGAAGCCCCGCAAACCCTCACGCTAGCCCTGAGCGACTTCACCTCCGCCGAAGGCTCGCCGACAAACTGGTCCGAAATCGATCAACTCGGGCTCTGCGCCAGCCACGGCCTCCCAGCCAACGAAGTCCCGCTCTGGAAAGGCCCCGCGCCCGAGTTTTTAAGAGTGGCGTGGGAGTAGCGACAGGGCTTGGTACCGTATCTAGCGATAGCAGGCACTGCTTTTTTGCGTTATGAGTTCACCCCCAATGAACTCCCCCGTTTCTCATCATGCTCCGAATGTGGAGCATGCGTTTCTGACGCGTCGTCAGATGCTCAGCCGTGTTGGCATGGGCTTTGGCGGCATGGCCATGGGCTCGCTGTTTTCACCCGGCGAGGCCGCTGCGGCCACAATGAACCCGCTGGCGCTGAAGCGTCCGCATTTCGAGCCGAAGGCCAAACGCGTCGTCCACTTCTTCATGAATGGCGGTCCCTCGCATGTTGATACCTTCGACCCGAAACCGATGCTCACGAAGATGGATGGCAAGGTGCTGCCGAACATGCTCAAAACGGAGCGCCCCACCGGTGCGGCTTACAAGTCGCCCTTCGCCTTCTCAAAACGCGGCCAGTGCGGCCTCGAAATGAGCGAACTTTTCCCCAAGCTGGGTGAATTTGCCGATGATCTCTGCGTGATCCGCTCGATGCACGCAGATGTGCCGAACCATGAGCCGTCTCTTGGCCTTATGAATAGCGGCGAGAGCCGTCTGAACCGCCCCACGATGGGCTCCTGGATCACCTACGGCCTCGGCAGTGAGAATGCGAACTTGCCCGGCTACATCTCGATGTGCCCCGGCGGCATGCCCACGCGGCGCACGAAGAACTGGCAGGCCGCCTTCCTGCCGAGTGCGTATCAAGGTGCTTACATCAACACCGAGGACACTCGCGTGGAGAAACTCGTGGAGTTCATCCAGAACGGTTCGCTCGATCTGAAGCAGCAGCGCCGCCAGCTCGATCTGCTCCAGGAGCTCAATCAGAAGCATCTCATCGAGCGTGAGCGTGATCAGCAGCTCGAAGCCCGCGTGCAAAGCTACGAGCTGGCCTACCGCATGCAGATGGAGGCCACGGACGCTTTTGACATCATGAAGGAGCCCGAGTGGGTGCGGAAAATGTATGGCGACCACGCCTTCGGCCGTCAGTGCCTCATCGCGCGGCGACTTTTGGAGCGTGGGGTGCGCTTCATCCAGCTCTGGACTGGAGCCGGACAGCCTTGGGACAATCACGATGAGATCCTCGAACATGCGAAGCTGGCGCAGCAGACGGATGGTGCCATGGCCGCCTTCATGAGTGATCTGAAGATGCGCGGCCTCTGGGATGAGACGCTCATGATGTGGGGTGGTGAATTCGGCCGCACGCCCACGGTGGAGTTGCCTACGCCCGGCTCGAATGCAGGGAAACAACGCGGACGCGATCACAATCACTACGGCTTCAGCATGTGGCTGGCGGGCGGTGGCGTGCGTGGCGGCTACACGCATGGCGCCACGGATGAGTTCGGCTTCGCGGCTGTCGAGAAGCCGGTGCATGTGCACGATCTGCACGCCACGATTTTGAAGCTGCTGGGCTTTGACCACGAAAAGTTCACCTACCGCTATGCCGGCCTCGATTTCCGCCTCACGGGCGTGAACGAATGCTCGGTGGTGAAGGAATTGCTGGCGTGACGGGTGCGGCGGGGTTGAATGACGCCCCGCCATGCGCCTAACCCTTCTTTTTACCCTTTTCCCGCTGTTCCTCCATGCCGAGGCGCAACGCTTTGAATTCACCGCTCGTGCCAGCGAGATCGACCCGCTTGCGAAGCCGCATCCCGAGATTGAGTTCGTCTTCGAGTCAAAGGGCAAGCCGGCGGACATCCAGCATGCGAGCGTGGACACCCGCGTGAAGCCGCAGGGAAAGCTCGTTATCTGGCTCATGGGCCACAGCGCGGGCTTGTTCGAGCGAGTGAACAGCTTTGGCCTCCATGCCATCCGCGTGCATTACGCAAACGGCTGGTTTGGCAAATTCGGCAATCAATCTCCCGGCGCGGACGGCCAGCAAAACGGCCACATCCGCCTCGAAGCCGCCACGGGCGAGGACTTCAGCCCGCTCGTCGAGATCCCGAAGCCGGACGGCATGATGGAGCGCTCGTTTCAGTTCGTGAAATGGCTGGCGAAAAAGAACCCCGAGGGGAAGTGGAAGCAGTTCCTCACGAAAGACGGGAAAGGCCTCGACTGGAGCAAGGTGATCATCTCTGGCAGCTCGCACGGCAGCACCACGGCGGCCCGTTTTGCCAAGCATCAGGCGGTGGACCGCGTGGTGATGTTCTGCGGGCCGCGTGATCAGCTCGAGACCTGGCAGTCGCTGCCTTCCGCCACGCCTTCGAACCGCTACTTCGGCTTCTCCCATGTGCTCGACGGCGGCTGGAGCGGCGATCACTACTGCCGTTCGTGGGAGCTGCTGGGCCTGAATGCCCACGGCCCCATCGTGAATGTCGATCAGATGACACCGCCTTATCAAAACACCCGCCGACTCATCACCGATGCGGATGTGAAGGGCGATGACAAACGAGCTCATAGCTGCGTCGTTCCCGGCGGTGCCTCGCCGAAGTCCGCCGATGGCAAATTCCTTCACGAAGCCGTGTGGAAGTATCTTTTCACCCAGCCCGTCGATCAGAGCGGCCCCGCCACAGCAGCGGATGAGGATTGCGAGAAGGACCTCAAGAAGTGACCTCCGCCATGCGCATCACCGCGATCGATCTCCACTTTCAAAGCACGCCCGGCCTCATCGCCGCCTACCTCGTCGAGAGCGGCGGGGAGCTGGCGCTCATCGAAACCGGCCCCGGCTCCACCCTGGCCAACCTTCGTGCCGCGCTGAAAACGCAGGACGTGGATGAAAACGCCATCCGCAAGGTCTTCGTCACGCACATTCACCTCGACCACGCGGGCGCGGCGGGCTGGTTTGCACAAAACGGAGCCACCATCTACTGCCATCCGTATGCCGCACGGCATCTCGTCGATCCCTCGAAGCTCATCGAGAGTGCTCGCCAGGTGTATCAGGACCAAATGGATACGTTGTGGGGCGAGATGCTGCCTGCTCCAGCGGATAGAGTCGTCGCGCTGAAAGACAGTGAGTCCGTGCCCTTGGGCGAGGTCAGCGTCACCGCTTGGGATACACCGGGACATGCGCGACATCACCACGCCTTCGTCATCGGCGGCATCTGCTTTGCAGGCGACACCGCAGGCATGCGCCTCGCGGGCACGAATTACCTTAGCGTCACCGCCGCGCCGCCACAGTTTGATCCCGTGGCCTACGTCGCCTCCATCGACCGCCTTCTCGCGGCGAACTTCGAAAAGCTCTACCTCACGCACTTCGACGCCGTGCCGGATGTGAAGGCGCACCTCATTGCCTATCGCGCCCGCATCACCGAGGTGCATCAGCGTGTGGCCGCCTGGCACGCCGCTGGATGGAGCGAGGAGCAGATCCGTGAAGGCTATCGCGAAGCGGAGCATTCGCTTGGGTTGCAATGCGGCCTCACTTCAGAGCAGTGGGACCGCTGCGAAGCCTCGAATGGCACCGCGATGTGCGCCGATGGCGTGCGGCTGCATTGCCTGAAGAGCCCGAAAGCGTGAGAAGCATCCCTATAGTGATGGCGCGGCTTACACCTGATTGATGTCCAAAACGCCGGTGCTGAAGCCGAATTTGTCGGTCTCCACGCCCATGCGTTGGGCGAGGGAGACGAAGAGGTTGGAGAAGACGTGCTTCTCTTTGTCGATGGCGATATGGCGGCCGTGTTTGAAGCCACCACCGGCGAGTAGCAGGGGAATGTTCGCCGTGCTGTGGGCGCTGGCGTTGCCCAAGTTGGATCCAAACATGACGGCGGTGCTGTCGAGGAGGGAGGCAGCCTTCATCTTGGTCAAAAAGGCGGCCAAGGCGGTGAACTCGGCTTTCTCGATGATTTTGAGCTCTTCGATCTTCGCGGCGTCCTGGCCGTGGTGAGAGAGGTTGTGCCAGTCGTTTTTGACGCCTTCGATCTCCGGCACGGCGTTCATGCCGCTGAGGCGCAGGGTGATGGTGCGGGCGCTGTCGTTTTGCAGCGCCAGCATGACGAGGTCGAGCATGAGGTTCATGCGCCCGATGGCATCGGTGCGGCTCTGAATGTCGGTCGGTGGTTTGGCATCGACCTGGGGCTTCGGCTTCTTCACCCACTCCTCGTTTTGGACGAGGCGGCTTTCGAGGCCATCGTGCGGCCCTGCGGCCTCGGACCACAAAAATCACGCGCCATCCGCGAACTCAGCCTCATCCTCCTCCGCGAGCATGGTGGCCAAGTGCCCGCCAACCTCGAAGCACTCGAAAAACTGCCCGGAGTTGGCCACAAGACGGCCCAAGTCGTCATGGCACAGGCTTTTGGCATTCCCAGCTTTCCCGTGGATACGCACATCCACCGCCTCGCCCAACGCTGGCAGCTCACGGACGGTAAAAACGTCCAGCAAACCGAAAAAGACCTCAAACGCCTCTTCCCCGAGACCGCCTGGAACAAGCTCCATCTCCAGATCATCTTCTACGGCCGCGAATACTGCTCTGCGCGAGGCTGTGACGTCACCTTGTGTGAAATCTGCACCACTTGCTTTCCCGAACGCCAACGGGCCGTGAAAGCGAAGAAGGCGTGAGCGGTTGCCCACGCCTTCTTGATCGATCAGTGCCTCAGGGAGAGTGGCGCGGAGACCTGGATGTTGCCGGTGAACACCGGTGCCAAAAGGAGCATGAGAGCCAGTAGGGCGATGAAACCCACACCGATGGTGATGAGGTCAAACCAGCGCTGGGTCCGAGGAGCGTTTGGGGAGTTGATCATGGGGGTGTGAGTTGAGGTTATGGGTTACGGGTTATGAGCGGCGGCGGCGACGGTTCAGAGTGAGCATGATGCCAGCGAGGCTCAGCAGTGCTCGGCTTGGCTCCGGCACGGCGATGGCGACTCCGGGAGTGTCCTCGTAGCTCCAGTCGTGGATGACGGCGTTCATGCCGTCGTTGGCGAGGGTGACGCGGGCGACGGCGAAGTAGGCCGGTCCGCCGACCGTGGGGGTGAATTCGTAGCCGATGTAGCCCTGCGTGCCGAGTTGGAACTGATTGATCGCCGCACCGATGTGCGTTTCGCTGCCGTTGAAGCCTGCATCCCCGACGGAGAAGCGGGAAAGGCTGCTCACGGTACTGCCATAGCTGAGGTTTTCTGTCTGCTCGGCCCCGGCGAGCACGCTGCCGGTGACGACGGTGCGCACCAGCGGATTGCTGCCGATGCCGCTGCCGCCAAAGCTCATGAACAGCCACGGCGCGGTGGCGATGCTGCCGGGTTCACTGCTGCTGGTGGCGGCGGTGAGCAGGTTCACATAGATGCCACCCGCCGTGTTGGGAATGGAGATGTTTTGCAGGCCGCTGTAGATGACGGCGGCGGGCGCGGTTGCTGTGAGCAAAAGGAGAGCGAGGAGAGTCTTCATTTTAGATTTCAGATTTTAGATTTTAGATTTCTGAATGGCTCATGGTTGGGCGACGACGATGCGGAAGAACCGCGCGGGGCGACCGGCGACGAAGAGCGGGTATCTCACGGTCACGAGCTGGTAGTCGCCGCTGGTGGCGAGGACGGTCGGGGTGGCGGCGCTGGTGCTCCAGGTGCTCATGTTGGCGCTGAACTGCACGGTGTAGGTGAGGCCGGTGGTGGCGTGGTCGGTGCGGCGCATGAAGACGGCGCGGTAGTCGGTGCCAGTGGCGCTGGGTTCATGGTTGGCGACGGGCTGGCCGGTGGCCTGCGGCGTGGCGGCGGCGAAGGTGCCGGTGTAGCTGAGTGCATTGGTGCCGGAGCTGTTGGAGGCCGGATTGGTGCCGAAGGCGAACTCTTCGAGGTTGGTTTTGCCATCGCCGTCGCTGTCGGTGCTCGGGGCGGCATTGGCGGGCAGTCCGGCGCTGGTGGCAAAGGTGCTCAAAGCGCTCGAAAAGGCCGTTTGGGCCGCACTTTGGCGGGTGACGGTCACGGCGTAGGTTTTCGTCGCACTGGCGTCTTGGGACGTGACGAGCACTTCGACGGTGTTGGAGCCGATATTGAGCGAAAGGGCGCTACTGGCCGCTCCTGAGGTCACGGTGGCGTAAGAGCCGCTGTTGATGCGCACTTGGATGGTGGCGATGGCGGCCTCTCGGGTCGGTGTGACGGTGATGGAGGCCGTGCTGTTGCTCACGAGGGCGGTGTAGGTCGTCGTAGCGGCGCTAAAGGCCGGATCGAGCGTGCCGCTGCTCAGCGTGAGGGCGGAAAGGTTGGCGTTGTTTTCGACGACATCGGTGATGGTGATGGTGAAGGCTTTGGCAAAGGTGCCGCCCAGGCCGTCGCTCGCCTGCACACGCACGCTGTAGCTGCTCTTCGTCTCGAAGTCGGCCACTGGGGTGAGCTTCAAAGCCGAGCCGTCGATGGTGAAGCTGGCGTTGTCTGTGCTGCCCGTGCCGGAGACGAGGGTGAATGTGTGGGTGTTGGCGGCATCCACATCCGTGGCGCTGAGTGTGCCGACGGTGGCGTTGGCGGCGTTATTCTCGGCGATGCTGCTGGCACTGAGCGCGATGTCGGTGGGGGCGGAGTTCGCGACATCAAGGATCTCCACGCTGGTGGTGACGACCCAACTGTTATTGATTGCTCCGGCGGCGATCATGGCACGGCCATCGTTGAGGGTGTTCAGCGTTGGGAAAAAGCGGGCGGTATTGAGCGCTGGCCCTGCACTCCAGGTGCCGGTGCTGGGATTGTAGATCTCTGTCGATGTCGTCGGGAATCGATAATCACTACCTAACCCCCCGGCATAAAGGACTCTGCCATCGCCCAGCAAAGTCAGTGCTCCGTTTCCGCGAGGGAGGGCTCGATTTCCAGTGTTGGTCCACACTCCTGTGGCCGGATCGTAAAGCTCGCAGGTATTGGTCGCATCGCCCACGGAGAGGATTTTCCCATTCGGCAACACGACGCTTTTGATTTCATTGGTGGCGGTATTTAGGAGGCCGGAGGCCGTCCACGTGTTCGTTGCGGAATCGTAAATGAAGGATTCACGTTGCGCCGTGTAGCCGGTAGAGAGGTTTCTACCACCAAACAGCAACGCCTTGCCATTAGCCAAGGGCACCAACCCAGCGTCGGAACGGAGGGCGGTTGCAGGCGTGGTCGTCCAAGTGTTCGTTGCAGGGTCATACAACTCTGCGGTAGAGATTAAGGTGTAGGGGTGGTCAAAGCTGCCATAGATGAGCACCTTGCCGTTGCTCAGGCGCGTCGATCGGGAGGCCATACGACCCGTTGAAAGGGATGGACCCGCCGTGAAGGCACCCGTGGCTGGGTCGTAAATCTCTGTGGTAGTCGGGGATGGGACGCCACCCATGACCAGCACGCGACCATCGGGCAGTTTTTCCGAGCAGTGTGCCCAGCGCTCCTGCAGCATATTGATCGTCGTCGAGGTGCCTGTGGTGGGATTGTAGCGCTCTGCCGAGCTGAGGGCACTGAGACCACCGATGATGAGGACTTGGCCGTCATTCAGCAGCGTGGACGTAGCATTTCTGCGTCCCGCGTTCATCGGGGTGGCGTTGGACCAGGCGAGCGTGGGCGGGGTTAAGTAGGTGTAGAGCGTATTCGCTGCATTGGTGCCGCCGGGGGTGGTGACCAGCACGCTGGCCGTGCCTGCACTGCCCGCCGGGGTGATGCAGGTGAGGGTGGTAGCGTTGGAAACCACCACACTCGTAGCCGCCGTGCCGCCGATGCTCACGCCTGTGGCCCCGGTGAAGTCCGTGCCGGTGATCGTCACGCTGGTGCCGCCGTAGGCGCTGCCAGTGGCGGGGGTGATGGCGGTGACGGTGGGCGGTGCCACATACGTGAAGAGCGTGTTGGCCGCATTGGTGCCGTCGGGGCTGGTGACGAGCACGCTGGCTGCGCCTGCGCTGCCTGCTGGGGTGACGGCGGTGATGGTGGTGGCATTGGTCACGCTGAAGCTAGTGACAGCGGTGCCGCCGATGGTCACGGCGGTGGCTCCGGTAAAGCCGGTGCCGGTGATGGTCACGCTCGTGCCGCCTGCAGTGCTGCCGCTGGTGGGGGAGATGGCGGTGACGGTGGGCGGTGCCACATAGGTGAAGAGCGTGTTCGCCGCATTCGTGCCGCCGGGGGTGGTGACGAGCACGCTGGCTGCGCCTGCGCTGCCTGCCGGGGTGGTGGCAGTGATCTGGGTGGCGCTGTCCACCGTCACACCTGTCGCTGCTGTGCCGCCAATGGTCACGGCGGTGGCTCCGGTGAAATCCGTCCCGGTGATGGTCACACTCGTGCCGCCTGCCGTCGCGCCGGTGGCGGGGCTTATGCTGGCGACCGTGGGTGCGGGCGGGAGCGCCGGGCCGTCGAAGATCTCCACGGTGTTGATGATCGCACTGCCGTTGCCGCCGCCAATGGCGAGGAACTTCCCGTCGAGCAACCTCACAACCATCCCATCACCCCGTGATGTGCTGAGAGGCGAGCCTGTAGCCCAGGTGCCAGTGGCAGGATTGTAAATAGACATCGCCGAGGTTCCGCCAGCGATGGCGACCACTCTGCCGTCTCCTAATGTCCCTACATGATGCCGATTATGAAATACGCTGGAGCTGCCAGTGTAGCTCCAGGTGCCTGTGGCGATGTCGTAGAGTTCGCAAGTGCTGGTATTGCCTCCATCAATGGGTGCAGTTGTCGTCAAAACCTTGCCATTGGTCAGCAGGACGCTTCTAGTGTTGTATCGCGTCATAGCCATGGCACCGCTGGCAGTCCATGTGTTGGCCACAGGGTCATATAGGTAGGTTGTGGTATCAGACGCTACGCCAGTGTAACTGCCGATCATCAAGACCTTGCCATTGGGGAGCAGCAACAACTCATGCGTGATACGAGGAACACTGGTAGCGATGGAGGTCCAGGTGTTCGTTGTGGGATTGTAGATCTGCCCTTGGGTCGCTCCGTTCCAGCCACCATGGTTCAGCACCCTGCCATCGGCCAAAACCACCGTGGCCGCATCATCTCGACCGAAGGCCATGTTGGGTCCGGCGGTGAAAGTGCCGGTGGCAGGATTGTAGATCTCCGTGGTCGCGCCCCCGACTCGGCCACCCATCACCAAGACGCGGCCATCTGGGAGCTTCTCCATCTTATGCAGCCAGCGTGCAGTCACCATGTTGCCGGTGTTGCTCCAAGTGCCTGCGATCGGGTCGTAAATTTCAGCCTTGTTGAGGGCATTGTTGTCTGCATCGAGCCCACCCGTGACTAGCACCTTGCCATCATTCAAGACCACTGCCGCAGCAACGGCGCGCGGGATGCTCATGGAGGACGTATTGGACCAGGTGAGTGTCGGGGGAACAACGACTGCCGGGCCGTCGAAAATCGCCACGTTGGCACTCGCGGGGGCAGAAAAGACACTGGTCCCGACCGCTCCACCTGCAGCGAGCACAACCCCGCTCTGCAAACGCACCGCTACGCCATCGCTCCGCCCACTGGCTGCCGATCCCGTGGCGCTCCAGGTGCCAGTGGCGGGATTATAAATCTCACTGGATACGGGCATGGCGGGAAAGGAGCCGATACCGCCGAAGGCCAGCACCTGGCCATCGCCAAGCAAGATGGCGTGACCCCGCCCTCGTCCGACGCTCATGCTGCCTGTGTAGCTCCAGGTGCCAGTGGCGGGATCGTAGAGTTCACACGTCGCGGATTCGCCGGTGGTCAAAACTTTGCCATTGGCGAGGATGACACTTCTCGGTCCGGCTCGTCCGGTGCCCATGGAGCCGGTGGCAGCCCATGTGTTTGCCGCCGGATCATAGAGGAAGCACTCCGGCGGGCCATGCACTGCGCCAGAGTGACCAGAGATCATCAAGACTTTGCCATTGGGCAGCGTCACCAGTTCGTGGGAATTTCGGGGCACGCTGGCGCCGGTGAGTGTCCAGGTATTGGCGACTGGATCATAGACTTCCCCGCTGGACCGCACACTACCGCCAACCCAGCCACCATGGACGAGCACCTTGCCATTGCTGAGGACTGTGGAGGCAAAGGTTTCACGGCTTTCTGCCAGGTTTGCCACTGCACTGAAGGTGCCCGTGGCGGGATTGTAGATCTCCGCCGTGTTCAGGGGTGTCCGGCCTGGACCTGCGCCAGCGATGATGAGCACACGGCCATCCGCGAGCTTCTCCGCCCGGTGCAGCCAGCGTGCGGCCACCATGCTGATGGTGGTCCAAGTGCCCGCGACAGGGTCGTAGCGTTCCGCCGTGCTGAGGACGTTGTTGGAGGCATCCCGCCCGCCGGTGACGAGCACTTTGCCATCATTCAAAGTGACTGCAGCGGCGTAGGCACGTGCCGTGCCCATCGAGGTGCCGGTAGTCCAGGTGAGCGACTGCGCAGCCAGCGGAGCCGCCCAGGCCACGAGGAGAGAGATGGACAGCAGGAGAGAGAATGGACGGTAGGACATGGCGGAAATGAGGTGCGTGTTGCAAAAAGCCACGAAGGCTCACCCCATTCCTCGCCATCCCAGAAACCGCGTTACGGCGTTTCGAGAAAAAATTTCGGTGGAGCTGTTTTTTCCGGGTTTTGCGGCGTGTCCGTCGAGTCACGTCGTCGTAAAGATGTGACCTGGGGCTTCCAAAAACGCGGCAGCGTCGTGGAGTGCGGTGGCAAGCCTTGGCGCGACACCGCTGTCGCCAGCCGGACGGTGCGCAAAGGCCGGAGAGCATCTTCCTGCGCACGACAGCGGTGTCGTCGATGCAAGGTGCCCTCGCATCTCTGCCACCGCACTCCGACGACGCTGCCGCGACACTCCAAAGTCCTACATCATTCCGGTGCCCACACCTCACCTCCGTCGAAACGTCCACACCATGCCGTGGCCAAAGGGCTCGCGGTCATTGCCGCAGGTGCCGACGACGAAGGTTTGGTCATCCATCGCCAGGGCGATGCCGAAGTGGTCGAGCGGTGCAAGGATGGCACTTTTCAGATAGGCCGTCTGCGACCACTGGAAGCCGTCACGCTCGAAAACATAGGCCGCGCCGGTTTCCAGGCTGTTGTTGTCTGCCACGCTGTTGATGCCGGTAGCACTGCTGTTCTCCGCATAGGCACCGATCAGCACGGTGTGGCCCTGCACATCCACGTCGAAGCCGAAGCGGTTCCCTGCGGCGTTGTTGTGCGGCTTCAACATGGCCTGCTGGGACCATTTTCCGCCCGCACGCACGAAAACAAAGGCCGCGCCGGCCTCCCGTGCCGCCATGTCCGGCGCGGGGTCGATGCCGGGGACGCTGCCATTGTCGCGATAGGAGCCGATGACCGCCGTGTCGCCGGAAAGAGCCACGGAATAGCCAAAACAGCCCCCACAGCCCGGTGCAGGGCCGAGGCGTGACTCCAGCGTCCAAACGCCGCCGTTGCGGGTAAAGACGTACGCGGCGCCGATGCTGGGCTGTTGCCGGTTTTTCGGGTAATCAGGCACTGGCAGCACGCCTTCGCCATCCGCACCGACGAGCAGCGTATCCCCCTCCACGCAGACGGACATGCCAAACAAGGCCCCAGGGGTCATTTCAGGCGCGGTGAGGCGTGCCTGCAGCTTCCAGCGTGGTTCCGTGCCTTCGCGGACGAACACATAAGCGGCTCCCGCATCACGCAGGCCACCCGCGTCCTCCAGTCGGCAGCCGATGACGATCGTGTCGCCCTGCACACTCACACTGCGGCCAAAACCATCGACAGAGCGCGGATTTTCCGCCTGGAGCCGCGCCACATGCCTCCAGGCCTCGCCTTCGCGCAGAAAAACATGCGCCGCGCCTGCATCCCGCACCTTTTCATCCTCCAGGTGCGCCCCGACGACGAGCACCCCGCCATGCAGCGCCACCGCACGGCCAAACTCGTCCGCCGTGCCGCCTTGCAGCGGCGAGGTGAGCGTGGCCTGCCGCGTCCAGCGCCCCTCCTTCCGCCCATAGACTTGCAGCTTGCCGTTTCCATCCAGCGGTGCGCCGACGGTGAGCGTGTCGCCCTCGAGAGCCACCGAACGCCCAAAAAAGGACGAATCAACGCCCTCCGGCGACTGCACCATCGCCTCCACATAGAGGTCGTTTTTCACCTCCTTCACCATCAGGGACGGCCAGCAGCTCACCGTCACGGAAACTCCGATCAGCACGAGCACCAGCGCCGCCGCAGCAGGTCGGCAACGCATCCTGTGCCACACTTTTTCCAGCGGGCCGAGCGTTCTGGAGCGGATCGGCTCACCTGCCAGCCAGCGCTCCAATTCCGCCGCCAAAAAGCCCGCGTCCGCCAGCCGCCGCGCCCGGTCTTTTTGCAAACAACGCTCGATGAGCACCGCCAGGTCCAGTTCACGCCGGTTCGCAGGCTCCAGTCGCGGTGGCGGTGCGCTCACCACCTGGTGCATGATGGCGATGTTGGTCTCCGCCGCATACGGCACCTTGCCGGTGAGCATTTGGTAAAGCATCACGCCCAGCGCCCAAACATCGCTCCACGGTCCCACCTCCCTCGGCATTCCGGCGGCCTGTTCCGGGGACATGTAGTGCGGCGTGCCGATCTGCATGCCCGTCGCCGTGACCGTGTGCGTCGGCTCACCGTCCGTGAACCGCGCCATGCCAAAATCCGTCAGCCAGGCCTTCCCAGTGCTGTCGAGCAGGATGTTTGAGGGCTTCAAATCGCGGTGCAGAACGCCCGCCACATGCGCATGATGCACCGCCGCCGCCACCACCGCGATGATGCGCACCGCCTCCTCCGCCGAGAGCCGCCCCTCCCGCAGCCGATCCGCCAACGTGTGACCATCAATGAGCCTCATCACCAGAAACGGCTGCCCGTCCATCTCCCCCGTCTCATGCACCGGCACGATGTGCGGATGCTCCAGCCGCGCCGTGGCCTCCGCCTCACGGCGAAAGCGGCTGTGCTCCTGTTTGGAGGAAAAATGATGCGCTCGGATCATCTTCACCGCCACTGGGCAGTCCCGCTCCGTGTCCCGCGCCTCATACACCGTCCCCATGCCGCCAGAGCCGATGCGCCGGAGCAAGCGGAAGCGCCCCAGCTCCCGTGGCAGCACTGGCTCCGCAAACACCGCGTAACCCGGCCCACCACCGCGTGAAGGCACATCCCCCACCGCCTCTGGATTCTGCGTCGCCGCCTCCAGCGCCTGGTGCATCGCACAGGCCAGACACTCCGCGCCTGCGGCCAGTGGCTTTCCGCAGGTCATGCAGGGTCTTGGCAGCGATGTGGAGGAAAGGCTCATGCGATGTTCAAGAATCGGGAATCACAGCAGTCCCATGAGGTATTTGAGTTCGTCCTCCACCTCCGCCGGGTCCGCCACCGTCGCAGACACCTCCTGGCGGATCATCACGCCCAAACGGGCACGCAAATCAAAAACCATCTTTCGCGCCGTCCCCTCCGAAACGGCCATTTTTTCCGCCAGAGCCTCGTAACCGCCCCTGGGCGACTTCCCGCGCAAAATCGGCTTCAAAACGGCAAAAACCTCCGCCCGGCCACGCTCAGCCGCATCCTCCTCCAGACGCAAAAAGGCCTTTTCAAACACCTCCACCGCCCAGGCGCGGTCCAGAGCCAGTTCGGGACTTTCCGCCGCCGCATCCGCCACGGTGGCATGCGCATCCAGCTCCTCATGCTCCAAGCCGCCACCGCGTTTTTGCCGACCCGAATCCCGCAGCGTCGAGGTCATCGTGTTTCGCAAACACTGGATCAAAAACGAGCGGAAACGGCTCTCCCCCGGCGACACCGTACGCAGCGAGTCCCGCGAGAGCAGGCTCTCAAACATCCGCTGCACCTCATCCTGCGCCCGCGCCTCATCCAGCCCTGTCGAACGCGCAAAAACCACCAGCGGCCGCCAATACGCCCGCGCCAGCCGGTCCAGCGCTGTCAAAGCAGCAGGGTCCGCCACATCTTGCGATTGGCGGATCAGGGTCCAGGACGTGTTCGGAAAGTTCCTTTCGTCCGTGAGTCGGGAGGGCATCACGGTTTCATCGGGCATAGCAAAAAAAAGGCGTTACTGCCTAAATTACTCCCTTTGGTCAAGAATGTTACCCTAATCCTTCCGTCAGGAATAGGTCACCAGTGTCAATCACGCCTGATTGATGTCCAAAACGCCGGTGCTGAAGCCGAATTTGTCGGTCTCCACGCCCATGCGTTGAGCCAGGGAGACGAAGAGGTTGGAGAAGACGTGCTTCTCTTTGTCGATGGCGATGTGGCGGCCGTGTTTGAAGCCACCACCGGCGAGTAGCAGGGGAATGTTCGCGGTGCTGTGGGCGCTGGCGTTGCCCAAGTTGGATCCAAACATGACGGCGGTGCTGTCGAGGAGGGAGGCAGCCTTCATCTTGGTCAAAAAGGCGGCCAAGGCAGTGAATTCGGCTTTCTCGATGATTTTGAGCTCTTCGATCTTCGCGGCGTCCTGACCGTGGTGGGAGAGGTTGTGCCAGTCGTTTTTCACGCCGTCGATCTCGGGCACGGCGTTCATGCCGCTGAGGCGCAGGGTGATGGTGCGGGTGGAATCGGTCTGGAGGGCCAGCAGGATGAGGTCAAACATGAGGTTCATGCGCCCGATGGCATCCGTGCGGCTCTGGATGTCCGTTGGCGGCTTGGCATCGACCTTGGGTTTCGGCTTTTGCACCCATTCCTCGTTTTGGACGAGGCGACCTTCGAGGTCACGCACGGCACTGAAATACTCGTCGAGCTTCTCCTGATCGCGTTTGCCGAGCTCGCCGTGGAGTTTTTTGGCCTGGCCCATGACCGTGTCGAGGATGCTGCGACCGCGTTTCAGGCCACGCACCTGCGCTTCGACCTCAGCCTGGGTGCCATCGACAAAAAGCTGCTGAAAGGCCTTCGACGGCGAAGGTTCGGCAGGCAGCGGCACACCGCTGGCTGACCAGGACATCGAATCGCTGCCCATGCCGAGGATGAGGCTCGGAAAACGCGTCTGCGAGCCGATTTGCTCGGCGATGAGCTGGTCGATGCTGATCGAGTTTTTGAAGCCTGCGAGCCCTGGGTGCTTCGCGGAGGTCAGCCAGGTCATTTCGGAGGTGTGGCCATTGGCACCGTTTTGCTCCTCATGCTGCAAACCGGAGAGGACGGAGAAATCGCCCTTCAAATCCTTCAACGGCTCTAGGTAAGGCGTGAGCGTGTAATTGGCTCCGGTTTCCTGCGGAAACAGAAACGGCGTGTGAAAGCCGAGCGTGGCACACATGGCCAAAAAACGCGTCGGCGGATTCGCGACGGCGGCTTGCGCCCGTGTGGCAAACGCAGGCACCATGGCCTCCAAAAACGGTAGCGAGAGCACCGTTCCGGCTCCACGAAGAAAAGCACGGCGGTCGAGATGGCATTTGGTGGCAGCGTACATAGCAAGTGACGCTGAAACGAGCCGACCAAGCGATGTCTGACACTCAAAGCCGCAGCTTTTTCACCAGCAGCGCTTCCTTCTCCGCCTCCGTCATCGGCTTGAAGTCCACTTTGCAGTTCGGCAGAGCCGCTTGGATCGCCTCCACATCGGCAGCGGAGATGTCCACGGTCTCGATCTTGAGTTTGATCAGTTTGGGTAGCGCTACGAGCTGCGGGATGATTTTGTCACTGAGTCGGGCTTCCGTCAGTTCGAGCGATTCCAGCGCCTTGAGCTGAGAGATCGTTTCCAGCGTCGATTCATCGAAACTGACCGGCGAGTCCTTCCCCCACTCCGGCAGCCGCTGACCGATTCGCAGCCCGGTGAGGCCCGTGAGCTTCAACAGGTGCGCATTCCCCGCCTGCGTCTGCGCCGTGTGCCAGGTGCGGAATTCCTTCAACTGCGTGATCTGCCCGATGGCCTCCATCGCGACATCGCCAGCGGTCGATCCGGCAAACGTGAGCCGTTCCAGCTTCGGCAAAGCCTTCAACGCCGCGAGGCCGCTGCCGGTGAAATCCTTCGAGCGAAACGCCGGATGAAAAAACGAGATCGACTTCAGCTTCTGAAACGCCTCGAAGTGCCGGTAGCCCGCGTCGGTGAGTTGGATGCCATCGCTGCTGAACCTCTCCAGCTCCGTGAGCCCGGTGAGTAGCGCCAGCGAGCTGTCCGTGATCGTTTTGCCACTGATCGTGAGGTCTTTGATCGTCGTGAAGCTGCCGAGCGTTTTGAAATTCGCCTCCGTGAAGGCGTCACACTTCACATTCACCTGCGTGACGACTCCGGCGGTCTCGGTGACCTTCGCGCCGAGCTTTCGCAAGGCTCCCGCATCAGCGGCCAAGGCGACTGCGGCGGAGAGGAGCAGGCAGAGGAGCGTTTTCATGGATGCGCGATTACCACGAGCTGAGGTCGTCGTGGAGCTGATCCATTTCTTGGGAGAAGACCGCACGCTCCGGCATATCCGGCTCGCCGTAGGGGACGATCTCGACCACGTTTTTGCGCAGCGCAGTGATGCCGCTGCCGCCGTCCGGCTTCTGAATGCACTTCCAGGCGCAGTCCGCAAAGCGGGCCGCGAGGATACAATCCTGCGGCGTGGTGTGACCGCCGCGCTGAAGATGGCCGAGCACCGAGGGACGCACCTCGAGGTCCGGGAAGGGAGCACCCGCACGCTGGAAATACTGCTGGAAGGCATCCATGAGCACATAGGCGCGATTGCGCTTCTGCGGCGGATCAAACTGCACACCCTCGGCCACAAGCACGATGGCATGGCCGCGACCGCGGGTCATCGCGCCCTCGATTTTCGCGGCGAGCTTTTCCATCGCCGCGCCAGTCAGGGCTCCGGGTTCCGGCGTGATGATCATCTCCGCGCCGGAGGCTAGGCCAGCCATGCGGGCGAGATCGCCGCTCTCGCGGCCCATCGTTTCCAGCACCATCACGCGGCGATGACTGCGGGCAGTATCAATGAAATGATCCACCGCCCACACCAGCGTGTTCACGGCGGTGTCCACGCCGAGCGCCATATCAGTGAATTGAAGGTCGTTATCAATCGTGGCCGGGATGCCGATGATGCGCAGATCACTTTCATCGGCCAGCAAACGGGCACCCGTGAGCGAGCCATCTCCGCCGACGACCACGAGGGCGCGGACATTGAGCGATTTGAGGAGCTTGATTACCTTCGTGCGCACTTCCTTGTCATGAAACTCCAGGCAGCGGGCGGAGCCGAGGATGGTGCCGCCTTTGCCCATGATGCCGCTGACACTGGCGTGATCCATCTGGATGAGATCGAGCTGGTCATTGATGAGACCGGCACGGCCCGGATGGCTGGCGATGGTGTTTTTCAAGCGGATGAGCGCCTCAGCATCGCCATTGACGGCACGGGCCGTGCGCACCAGGCCGCGATAACCATCGCGCACGCCGAGCACGGCGATTTTTTCGCGGTTCAGGCCGAGGCGCACGACGGCGCGGAGAAAGGCGTTCATGCCGGGGGCGTCGCCGCCGCTAAAGAGCACGGCGACGGCTTGATCAGGATAAGAAGCGGTCATTGGAAAATGGGTTGGGGGCCACGGCCTTAGCGTGGTGGGAGTCATGCGCAAGTGACGGCTGTGCCTGCGCCGGCTTCAGCACCCGTTCAGATGCTCATGCGATCACTGCTCCTGCGTTTTCATTCGCCACAGCCCGTCCTTGTCCTTCACGCCGCCATCCTCCTTCGCATCGGGTCCCGCGGACCAGAGCAAAAAGCCGCCGTTTTCGAGGCGGTAGCCCGCCTGGTAGCTTCGATTGGCAATCGAAGTCGAAGCTCCAAACCGATTCGATTAACAATCGAATCTACTCTTCCCCAATCGACTCCGTCGGGCAGTCTGCGAGAGCTTCAAGGCATAGGGCGTTCTCTTCCTCGGTGACCGGCTGGCGGAAGACGAAGCTTTGGCCGATGTCGTCGTCTCGACGGAAAAAGGTCGGCGCATGGCCACGGCAGAGGTCGCAGTCAATGCAGGTGGAATCGACGTAGAAGCGTCCGGGGACGTTTTGAGGGAGGCGGTCAAGGATAGTGGCCATGGGTGTGTTTCGGGTGGGTTGACACCCGCACCTCGCACAGGCCAAGAAATGCATGAAGTGCATAAAAATCATGCTTTGTTGCTTCCTGTGCAAAAGTATCTCGCCACGAAACCCTTCGATCTTCATGCGCTGCATCTGTTTCACCTCGTGGTGAAGCATCGCAGCTTCACGCGGGCAGCGAGGGAGGCAGGGCTGTCTCAAAGTGCCCTCACGCGGCAGATGCAGTCGCTCGAAAGCCGTCTCGGGCTGGATTTGATCAATCGCACCACGCGGTCGGTCGAGGTGACGGAGGCGGGGCATTATCTCGCGGCTGAGGCAGCGCGGCTGATCGGCGGCGTCACGGCGACGCTGGATGGACTGCACGCCGCCTATGGCAGCGCCCGACCGGAGGTGCGTGTCAGCATTTCGCGCACGCTGGCGATGGCGCACATGCCGGGTTTGTTTCACGCGAATCACCAACGCCATCCCGAAGTCGCCTGCCGGGTGAGCTACCATGCTGGTAGCTCGATTCTGACCGCTTTGGACACGAGCGAGACGGATATCGGCGTGCTTTGCCCGCCCGCGAAGCTGCCGGACTCGGTCAAGATCACCCATCGTTTCAAAGACCGCTTCGAACTCATCGCTCCAGCCGCTTTGGCAGCACCCAAACGAGCCGACAGGCTCAAGTTTTGGCTTCAGCAGCAGTCCTGGCTCATGATCGATGCTGGAACGAACACCGGCCAGTCCCTCCGACGATGGATGAAGCGAAATGGCCTCGCCGTGACTCCGATGATGGAACTCGACAGCTTTGACCTCATCATCAACCTCGTCGCCAGCGGCTACGGCGTTGCCTTCGTGCCCCGTCGTGCTCTGGCGCTTTATCGACGGAAGGAGTCGCTCGTGACGCTGCCCTTCGCGGAGCACTTCGAGCGTGAGGTCGTCGTACTCACCCGCAAGCACCGCAAACTGCCAGCGCATGTGGAGAGGTTTGTTGAGAACATCCTTTTCTGACTGGATGCCCTTGTGGCAGCGAATTGGAACCTTGGCAATACTTGCGGATGCTGATCGGTTTGATGAGTGAGTGACCAACGCCTTCACGAGCTGGAGGCTCGATGGGTGATTCGATTGCCAATCGAATTTACTAAATCGCCAGCGCGTTCTCCGCGTCGCCGAAGTGGCTGGTTTTCACGCCCATGCGGTCCATGAGGGCGATGTGGAGGCGGCAGAGTTTGCGGTTTTCGTCTTTGCTGAGGTCGTGGAAGCGGCCGCCTTGGATGGTGCCGCCGCCACCACCGGCGAGGACGACGGGGAGCTGTCTCGAATCGTGCGCGTTGCCGTCCATGAGGCTGCTGGTGAGCAGGATCATGCTGTTTTCGAGCAGCGTGCGCTCGCCTTCGTTCGTGGCTTGCATCTTGGCGAGGAACTCGGCCCAGAGTTTGACCTGATGCTCGTTCACGCGCTGATACAGGCTGAGACGATGCTCGTCATTGGCATGGTGCGACAGCTCGTGGATGCCGCCGCTGATGCCGTCGAGGCTGGGGAAGCGCATATTGGAGAGGTCGTTGTTCATCATGAACGTGGCGACGCGGGTGCGGTCCATCTGGAAGGCGAGGAGCATGATGTCGAACATGAGGCGCAGGTGGTCCTCGCTGCTGGCGGGGATGCCTGCGGCGGGTCGCCCGAGGGTCGGGGCCTTCACGGTGGGCATCCAGCCCTGGCCGTTGGTCTCGGCTTGGCTGATCTTTTCGGCGAGTTCGACACGCTGCTCGATTTCACGCACGGAGGTGAGGTATTCGTCGAGCTTCTGCTTGTCGCGACTGCTGAGCTTGGGTTTGAGGCTGCTGGCGTCTTCGAGCACGAGGTCGAGGATGCTTTTGTCACGCTTGCGGCGGCTGCCGTCGTCGAAGAGCTGGTCAAAGGCCTGCTGGGGGAAGATTTCCTTCGGCGCAGGCGTGGTGGGCGTGCTCCAGGAGATGTAGGCGGAGTAGATCGACGTGAAGCCGCTGTCGGTGCTGTAGCTGGGCCGTTCGGTGCCGAGCACGACGCTGGGCACAGGCGTGAATTTGCCCGTCTGTGCCGCGATGAGCTGATCCATCGTGGTGCCGACCTCGACATCGGTGGTGGTCTTTTTCACCTTCAAGCCGCAAAGCACGTTCATTTTCGGGTAGTGGCCGCCTTCGCCTTCGACGGTGGTGGGGTTCCAAAGACCGGTGAAGACGTTCACATGCTTCTTGAGTCCTTCCAGCGGCGTGAGCGACTTCATCAATTCCATGCCGCCAGCGCCCATTTTGGCACCCCAGTGATGAGGATTGACGCCATTGCCGGTGAAACACACGGCGAGCCGACGCGGCGCGGTGTTGTTTTTGACCGATTCAGCTCCGAAAGCGCAGATGGACTCCAGCCACGGCAGGCCGAGCGCTGCACCGGTGCCACGGAGGAAAAAACGACGAGAGGTATTCATGTTGGGGGGGCAAAGGACACGCGGCGAGAGCGTGGTTTTTTGCAGGCTTCTCAAGCGAAGCACGCTGGAGGCCAAGAATGGACGCAGAACACCAACCGCCAATGCCTCATGGTTGCCTTGAGCATGCCTTCCGTCTATGGTGTAAACATGAACTTCATCCTTCACCCACAAGAAAGCACAGAGCGCGAACAGGCGCTCCGCCTAGCACGAGAAGCCGTGTGCTCTTATTCGGGGCACGCTTGGTGAAAGTATAAGGGGGCCCAGGTGGAGTCCTCGGAAGATATACAAGCAGTGATTTCCGCACTTCGTCGCATGCCGGGCCATGATTCCTGGCGTCTCGGTCAAACAATCCTACGTCTCACGAATGCCGGACGACAGCAAGATTAAGTCTTCCCAGTTCATGAGCTGCGTGGCGAAGGCGTTCCCAGACGGGGCGGCGTTTGCCCAGCATCGGGCTGAGCTGCGGAAAATGGTCCGCCACCTGCCGCATCGTCAAAAACTGCTAGGCCTGCTCCACGCGGGCTTCACGCATGAGCCACGCCGCCGTGCGCAGCCATTCCGCGCCGGAAGTCGTCGCCAAGCGATGCCTCAACGACTGCGTCGTCTCGGGACGATCCCAGGCGAAGTCGAGGTTGTCAGCAGGCATGGCGCTGGAGCATTAATCACATGGTGAATCAAGGCATCCGGCCTTCCTCGACGTCCATGAGGTCGAAGAAGACGAGGATGTCAGCGCGATGGCCGAGGCCGGCTTCCTCTTTTTGTTTTTGGAAGCCGTTGGAGGCGGCGTCATTCCAGCCGCGTTTGGACATGAAGCCGTTCCAAATCTCGATCTGTTCGGGGGAGGGGCGTTTGCCGGTCTGGCAGCACCATTCGAAGATCTCCTCGTCGGTGCCACCTTCGAGGGTGCGTTTGGTGAGCGCATTGAAATCGACGCCGAGGAACTTACACACGCGCTCGTCGAAGGTGCGATTACCGACCAGATAGCCGAGGTGGTAGCCATCCGGCAGTTTTCCCTCGCGGGCGAAGTAGCGGATCTTGTCGAGGATGCGACCGAGGACGACGATGCCGCCGACGGTGTCGCGAGGGGAACGGAAGGGAAAGGCCATGCGGCTTCATAAAGCGCCGCAGAGAGGCGTCAATGATCACGCGAGGAGCTGGTCCACGATCTTCGCGCCCTGGTTGTCAGTGAGGCTGGCGGCGAGGCCGTTGCGTTTGTAGGTGAGCCGGGTGTGATCGAGGCCGAAAAGCTTCAACAGCGTGGCGTGGTAGTCGAAGTGCCTCACCTCGTCGAGGACGGCTTTGTGGCCGAAATCATCGGTCTCGCCGTGGACGTAGCCTTTTTTGAAGCCACCCCCGGCGAGCCACATGCTGAAGCCGTAGGTGTTGTGATCGCGGCCCCATTTTTCGTAGCCAGCATCGTTTTGCAGCACGGGCAGGCGGCCCATCTCGCCGCCCCAGTGGACGACGGTGCTATCGAGGAGGCCACGCTGCTTCAAATCGATCAAGAGAGCGGCGCTGGGCTGATCGGTGGCGGCGCAGAGCTTCGGCAGGGAGGTGACGAGGGCGCTATGCTGGTCCCAGCTTTGCCCGGCATTGAGCACCTGCACATAGCGCACGCCACGCTCGACGAGGCGGCGAGCAATGATGCAGCGTGTGGCGTAGTCTTTCGTTTCGGGATTATCCACGCCGTAGAGTTTTTTGACGTGCTCGGGCTCCTTCGAGATGTCGAGGGCCTCCTTGGCGGCGGTTTGCATCTTCGCGGCGAGTTCATAGCTGGAGATGCGGGCCTGGAGATCGAGCTCGCCGGGGTGAGCGTGGAGGTGGTCTTCGTTGAAGGCCTTTAAAAGAGCGAGCTGCCGCGCCTGCGGGCCACCGGCGAGCGAGGGCGGCGGGTCGAGATTGAGAATGCGAGGCTCGGCGGGGCGCACGAGCGTGCCCTGGAAGAGAGAGGGCAGCCAGCCATTCGTGTAGTGCTCGCCGCTGAAGGTGGGCAGGCCGCCCGGATGAGAGAGCACCATGTAGGCGGGCAGTTCATCGGTCTCGCCGCCGAGGCCGTAGGTGAGCCAGGAGCCGATGGCGGGGCGGCCGGCGGTGATGCGCCCGGCATTCATGGCGTAGAGTCCCTGGGCGTGATTGCTCACGCCGGAGGTCATGGAGCGGACGAGGGTGATCTCATCGGCCGCCTGGCTGAGGCTCGGCAGCAGCTCGCTGAGCTCCATGCCGCATTGGCCGTGTTTTTTGAACTTCCACGGCGAGCCAAAGCACTTCGAGGAGGCTTGAGCGAGGTTGTCATACTTCACCTCACCGGGGAATTTCTGGCCGTGATACTTCGTGAGCATCGGCTTCGGGTCGAAGAGGTCCATCTGCGAGGGACCGCCCATCATGAAGAGGGAGATCATGGCCTTGGCCTGCGGCTCGAAGTGCGGCTTTTTCGGCAGCAGGTCGTAGCGCACCTCGCCAAAGCTCTCCGGCTTCACCGGGGCGGCGAGCAGGCCGTCTTTTTCCAGCAGCGAGGCCAGGGCGAGCGTGCCGAGGCCAAAGCCATTGGAATGCAGGAAGTGACGGCGGGAGCAAAAACGGGCGGAGGACATGATGGGGCCGATTTCATACGGGGCTGCGGCTTGCGATCTCACAGCTCATCACCGGGCGGAGGGCCTCTCCGCTTGCCGTTGCGGCTTTCATCGCCTATTCCTCGAGCCCCTATGCCCATCCCCGCTGAATTCCCCGGAGTCACCGCCGTCGCCAAAGCGAATGTCTATTTTGACGGCAAAGTCGTCAGTCACACCATCCTTTTCCCGGATGGCAGCAAGAAGACGCTGGGCCTGATCTACCCTGGTGATTTCCATTTCGGCACCGCCAAGGCGGAGCGCATGGAAATCGTGGCCGGTGACTGCGTGGTGAAGCTGGATGGCAGCGATGCCAAAACGAGCTACACCGGCGGGCAGCACTTCGACGTGCCTGCCAACAGCGGTTTCGACATCTCCGTGCCCGGTGGCATCTGCGAGTACATCTGCTCGTTCCTCGATTGATCCACGCGGGCCGGAAGAAAGCCCGGCTTGCAACTCCTGCGGCGTGCTCGCATACTTCCGCCATGCTCGTCACCTCCCTGCCACCGCACAGCCCGCCGCTCATGCGCATCTCCTGTGATCGCTATCACGAGATGATCGCCAGCGGCGGTCTTCGTGAGGACGATCGTATCGAGCTGATCGAAGGTTATCTCGTCACGAAAATGTCCATCGGGTCTCTCCATTCCGGGATGGTGAACCGCCTCAACCGCTTGCTTGGCCGGTTGTTGGGCGATTCCGCCATCGTCACCATCCAAAACCCCGTCACCATTCACGAATACTCCGAGCCGGAGCCGGATGTCGTCGTGGCCAAGTTTCGCGAGGATTTCTATGCGGACCGCCATCCCTATCCCGAGGACATTTTGCTCGTCATTGAGGTGGCGGATACCAGCCTCGCCTTTGATCGTGAGGCGAAAATCCCGCTCTACGCCTCCTGCGGCATCCCCGAATCCTGGCTGGTGGATTTGATCCATCACGAGATCCATGTCTTCCGCCGCCCGGATGGCGCGAAGTATCAAGAAACCCTCGTCTTCCGCTCGGGTGATCTGCTGCCGGTGCCCGGAAGCACGCAAACCCTGGCGGTGGCCGAACTCGGTCTGTGATTCGGTCCTGCGATGCCTTTCCGTGAAACACTCCTCAATCTCGCCATCACGGCGGTGCTGGTGCTGATCATCACGCTGGTGGCCATCCTGCTGAAGGAAAGCCGTCCGGTGCCTGTGGCCGCCATTCCCGTGGGAAAAGCTGCGCCCTCATCGGCATCTGAAAGTGGCCTCCCGGCGGCCAAAGCGGAGTTTGAGGTCTTCCCGAAAGCACAACTCGTTGAGAGCAAAAACAACGAGGCCGACACGCTGCGCATCAAGGTCAAAGACTCGCACGAGGAGACGGTCTTCACGCTCTACTTTGCCGACGCGCCGGAGTCCTCCCTCACGCATCCGCAGCTCGTGCAAGATCAGTCACGCTACTTTCAGATCAGCCAGGACAGCGTCATCAAAGTGGGAGCCGAGGCCGCCGCGTATGTGACGGGCCTGCTCAAGGTCAAACCTTTCACCCTGCTCACTCGCTGGGAACCTGTGCCGGATCGCAGCCGCTACTACGCCCTAATCCTCGTCGAGACAGAAAAAGGAAACGTCTATCTCGCCGATCTCCTCATGCAAAAGGGCTACGCCCGTCTCGCCGGTCTTTCGTGCGACCTGCCAGGCGGCGTGAAAGGGGCTGATGACTATGGCCTCTACCTCCACAAGCTCAGCAAAGAAGCTCGTGAAGCCAAGCTGGGTGCCTGGGGAGTCAAATAGGCCGCCTTACTCACGCCAGATGCGCCCCTGCCCAGTGCGAAAACCACGCTCCAGGCTCTGAAAAAGCGAGTTTAGCCTCGCCTCCTCTTTCAGCACAAACTCCACCGTGTGCGCATGCGTGGAGGCCGGGTAGGTCTTCACCACCTTCGGCTCCGTGAGCGTGGGTGAAATGCGTGACGTGGCCTGCTCGACCATGTTTTTGGCTCGGTCGAGCGCATTCATGCCCGCCTCCGCCGCCGTGCTGCCCGTCTCCGGCTTCGCTGGCTCCAGAAAGTAGAAGCGCACGACCTGGGACGAACCCAGCGTCAAATTCACCTCCACCACGCGGGCCACGCCATCCGCCACATACTCATGCTTCGAGAGTCCGATGATCGAATTGCAGCGCACGAGGTAATTCCCGCCTTTGAAGCGTCCGTCCCAAATGCCGTCCTTGGTTGGTTCATCGCCCTGTTGTTGCTGCTGGCCGCCTTGGCCGGAGGTATTCTGGCCGGGAGCGGATTGAGCGTGAAGAAAAGCTGCTGAAAGCAGCAGAAGCGCAAGAGTGAGTGATTTCATGGTGTCGGGAGTTTGATACGCCCACGCCGCTCTGGCAAGGGCCGGAAAGCCCCATCGGCAAAGTGGCATCATCCATTCAGTTTTCGGCCTTAGGAGCGTATGTTCAGGCAGCTTCAACACCCAACGCGCCCCATGTTCACCTTTACCGACAAAGCTGCCGTCACCACCTGCGATGGCGTTTCACGCCGCGATTTCCTCTCCGCGGGTACTTTGAGTGCCATCGGGCTCACGCTACCGAGTTTTGCCAAATTGAAGGCCGAGGGCCGTGTGGACCCGAAAAAGAGCAACAAGGCCTGCATCATGATCTTCAACCTCGGGGCGCCGAGCCAGCAGGATCTCTGGGACATGAAGCCGGATGCGCCGAGCGAGATTCGCGGCCCCTTCAAGCCGATCCGCACAAAGAGCAATGCCTTCGAGATCTCCGAGATCCTGCCACTGCATGCAAAGATCGCGGACAAGTTCAGCCTCGTTCGCTCCTGCTACCACACCGCCGCCGCCGTGCATGACACCGGGCATCAAATGATGCAGACAGGCCGTCTTTTCACCGGTGGCGTGAACACGCCGCACGTCGGCAGCGCTCTCGAATTCCTCCAAGGTCGCCGCAGCGATCTCCCGGCGCACATCATTCTCCCGGAGTCGATGGGCCCCACCGGCGGTAACATGCCGCATGGCCAGGACGCAGGCTTCCTCGGCAAGGCTTATGATCCTTTCGTCCTGAACGCGAATCCGTCCGAGAAGGACTTCAAAGTGCCCGATTTGCTACCGCCGAAGGAAATCAGCGAGGTGCGAATGGAGCGCCGCCGCGAAATGCGCGAGCTGGTGGACAGCAGCGTGCGGAATTTCGAATACAGCGAGCAGGCGAAGCTCATGGATTCCAATTTCGAGTCCGCCTACCGCATCATGACCAGCACGCAAGCCCGCGAGGCCTTCGATCTCACGAAAGAGCCGCTCAAAGTGCGCGAACGCTACGGGTTGAACCGCTTCGGTCAGAGCTGCCTGCTCGCGCGTCGTCTGGTCGAGCGCGGTGTGCGTTTCGTTACCGTGAATACCTTCATCACGGTGTTTGGCGAGATCACCTGGGACATCCACGGCTCCAAGCCCTTCACCAGCATCGAAGGCATGCGCGACATCGTCGCGCCGATGTATGACCAGGGCTACAGCGCCCTCATTGAGGACCTTTTCCAACGCGGCATGCTCGACGACACGATGGTCACCTGCCTCGCTGAATTCGGCCGCACGCCGAAGATCAATCCCGCCGGCGGGCGCGACCACTGGCCGAACTGCTGGACGGTCAATTTTGCCGGCGGCGGCGTGAAAGGCGGCGAAGTCATCGGCAAATCCGACGACATCGGCGGCTACCCCACCGAGCGCCCCGTCGCCCCCAAAGAAATCGTCGCTACCATCTACCAAGCCCTCGGCGTCGATCTCCACACCGAACTCCCCGGCCCACAAGGCAGACCGTATCCCGTCGTCGATTTCGGCACGCAGGCGATCAAGGAGCTGTTTGCATAAACTTGGAGTGCGGACGCCCTCGTCCGCTTTCACCAAAACAACGGCACGCCATAAGCCGGAAACTCCGAGTCACACGCCACCAAATGAAACCCACCCGTCAGCGCCTGAGCAATGATCATCCGGTCGAAAGGATCGCGATGATGCATGGGCGGTTAATTCAAGTATCGCGGCCCAGCCAGAATTTGTCAGGCAGGGGTGCATCGAAGTCATCCACCACCTGCCATTTGCCTTTGCCGAGGCCGGAAACTCGCGGGCCCTCGGCGTTCGTCGGGTTCTCGGCCAAAAGCTCCGATTTGAGCCAGCTCAGCAGCGAACGCTTGTCCGCCGCCGTTAATCCCGCCGCTGCGGTCTCGATTTCAGCCAGTGTGCTCATGATGGCATCCTAAATTCCGCCCTGATTCATGCAACTTAGCATCTCCAGTCTCCTTTCCGCAGCTTTTGCTCTCTTTTCGGCCTGCGAATGTCTTGCGGATGGATTGCCGTATCACACGAGTGATTCAGGCAAACGCGCCATGATAGGTGACTTCGTTGCTCTCACAATCTCACAGTCTCAGATCGTAGAAATCAGCAAAACGGGCGTGATCTCGTTCGACGAACAACAGTTGAAGAAGCTCCATGTATTCTACCCTACATTTCCAGCAAAAGCTGGGGTCGCTTCATCAACATTTAATGACAATCTCGAGCGTTTTGAGGCAAGCGTGGATGTCATTTGGTGGTATGCGGATGAGGTTCGAATTCCTCTTGTGGCTTCACGAACCAAGAAGCCGATTGGAATGCCCAGTCAGAATGCTTGGACTCCGGAAAGTCAGGTTCTGACTCGACTAGCTCCGGATGGCACGCCGTATCTAAACGGTAAAGAGACCAGCTATCTCGATGTTTTGGCTGCGATTGATGCATTGGCGGCCAAGGCTAGCCCGAACACGAATGAGCGACACTCAATGCGTGTCATCGTGCCACCTCCTCATCGCGGTTGGGCGGAGGCGAATGCGAAGATTGTGAAGCAGCTCGGGCTGGAAAGCACAGACCTCGATCCCAACAAAGTCATCCCGCGCATTTACGAGTTTCTCGAAACCTACGCTCACGCCAAAGGCATTGGGCTTTCCAAGTGCTGGTAACCTCATATGAACCGTCTCTGCTCTATTTTTGCTCTCTTTGCTGCCGTTTCGTCGTTTGCCGCCGAGGCCCCCTCCTTCCGCAACACCATCCAGCCGATCCTCACGCGCTACGGCTGCGCGATGGGTGCCTGCCACGGTGCCGCAGCAGGTCAGGGCGGTTTTCGTCTCTCGCTGCGTGGTTTCGATGACGAGGGCGACTGGCTTTCGATCACGCGCAGCGCGAATGGTCGCCGTCTCACGCTCGAAGATCCGGCTCGCAGTCTCTTTCTCCTCAAAGCGGTCAAAGCCGTGCCGCACAAGGGCGACAAGCGTTTTGAGATGAACTCTGTAGAGTACAAAGCGATCGCCGACTGGATCGCGGCGGGAGCACCGGGGCCGAAGGCGAATGATCCGCGCATCGTGTCGCTCAGCGTGTCGGAGCCGCATCTCGTCACGCAGGCCGGCAAAAGCATGCAGCTCAAAGTGATCGCGAAATTCAGCGACGGGCACAGCGAGGACGTGACGCTCTGGTGCAAATACAACGCCACCAACGCCAGCGTGGCCACCGTCGATGACAACGGCCTCATCAAGACCACGGGCAGCGGTGAGGCAACGGTCAGTGCCTGGTACCTGAGCCTGCTGAGCGTGACCACCGTCACCGTGCCGCAGCCGAACAAGCTCGAACCTGCCGCCTTTGCCGTGCTCAAGCCGCGAAACTTCATCGA
>JBILVU010000156.1:0-12608 GCA_044370285.1 Prosthecobacter sp. | reverse complement strand
GGAGGCGGTGAGCGTGCCGATATTGGTGGCGCGACCGCCGCCGGCGGAGAGGAAGAGCTTGCCACCACGGCTGACGACGCCAGTGGCGCGGACGGCACCGCTGTTGTTCACGGCCATGGAGTAAATGTTGCCGCCATTGGCCTTCAGCTCGGCCTGGACAGCCTCGATGGTGCCGGTGTTGCTGACGCCCGTACCGCCAACTTCGCCAGCACTGGCGGGCTTCACCTGGACGCGTTCTGCGCCTGCTTTGACAAGGGTGATTTCCTGACCGGCGGCGAGTCCCGCGTCTCCAGCGGGAGCACTGATGAGGCCGGCATTGTCCACATGACGGGCGAAGAGCATGATATCACCGCTGCTGGCGCGGATCTGGCCAAGATTCTGGATGGCGGCAGAGGAGGAGCCGGAGAAATTGGCGGTGTTGGAAGCGCCGGAAACATAGTTGGTGAACTCGCCATTCGAAATATCGAGCGTGGAAGCGAGGAAACTGCCGGTCTGGATGACGCCACTACTGCCGACGAGGGTGCCATTCGGATTGATGAGCCAGATGGAGCCGTTGGCGTTGAGAGCGCCGTTGATGATGGAGGGATCGAGACCAATGACGCGGTTCAGGGCAACGCCGCCATCGGGCTGGTTGAAGGTGGTGGATTCGCCGAGGCCGATGGAGAAGCTGTTCCAGTTGATGATGGCGGCCTGGCTGGACTGATTGATGATGAGATCATTGCCGACCATGGTGGGCACCTCGACAATACCTGCCTGGAGCTCAAATCCGGTGGGGTTTGCCCAGGCAGCGCGAGGTGGAATGAGACTGAGGCCGGCGGCTACGAGCAGACTGATTTCGCGAATGGCTTTTTTCATGGCTTGGGACAGGTGAATTTGACGTGAGGGCTTAGAGAAATCCGTGCCGAGGATGACGGGGTGGCTCAAAGTGTCTAGGCTAAAGTGTTCAAAAAAGGTGTCGAAAAACTTTTTTTGAATCCTTTAATTCGAAAAACCAAATCGAGGGGTATTCAGTATAAAAACCATGACAAAGTAGGCTAGTGTTATGCTGATCCCCTTTCATCGAATGGATGTAGGCGGATGATCCACTCGCTCAATGGAGTCGTTTTCCGAGTGCACTGAGGCAAGCGATAGGATCTCTGAATCCGTCCATGCTAGGGCGAGCGCGTGATCATGCTTTTCGGGGATGATGCGGCCATCGAGCCATGCCTGCCGGATGTGACCTTTCCCGGAAGACTGCGGGATGGAGCGGAGGCAGGCCAAGCGTGAACCATCAGGTGAGAAGTGAAGGGCCGATATGCCAGCCATCGTGATGCGATTGCCTGCGGCGCTTTGGCGGGCCCAGGCATTTTCCTCGGTGAGCAGGAGCTTTCCATCGAGCCAGAGGGAGGCGTGATGGAGCTGCGCGGATGGATTGCCTGCGCTGGCCACCGGCTCCATGGCCACATAGGCGAGACGGCGGCCATCAGGAGAGAGAGTGAGGCTGTCGAGAAGGATGATGGAATGGCGGGAAATGGCTCCGCCCTCGCTCATCAAGGCCGATGAGCGTCCGCTAGCGGCGAAAACGGCGTGCCATCCATCCGTGCTAAAGCAGATGCGGGTGGAGATCGAGGGCGGCCCCGAGGTAGTAGGACGCACGGTGGGGGATTCCCCGCTGGCCCCCACAGGCAGCTCCCACGAGCCTCCGCTTTCGAGATGAAAAACAGGATCGGTCCCTGCGGCGACGAAGGCCCAGGCAAGCCGACGCCCATCATCCGATAGGGTGAGGCTTTGGATGAGCGAGTTTTCCACGGGAGGCGTCTGCCAAACCTGCCCGGCGCCGGTCACGACCTCCTGTCTGCCGCCGGGATGCGCGGCCACCCAGGCCGCCCGCCCGCCCTGCGGTGCCAGTTCCAAGGCCAAAACCTCCTGACAGATGGGCATGGGACCGTCCTGGGTGACGACTCTTTCTCCTGCCGGATACTCCAAAGCATCTTCCGGAGAAAATTTCATGGCCACATAGGCCCATTGGAGACCGTCTTCGGAGAGGCGGAGATCGCGGATGTGATGGTAGGAGGATCTCCACGCGCCATCGATGGCCAAGTGGTCTTCACCTTGGTGCCGAGATACGACCGCTATGTGGGAAAAGTCACGGTTGCCGAGCCATTGAACGACCTCTCCTTCGAGGCGGATGGTGCGATCCCGCAAGGCGATGAATTTGCCGCCATGCTCGTCCTGGGCCTGGACTGCCCAGGTGGAGCCATCCCTAGAAAATCGCAATTGATCCTCTGTGCTGAGGCGCACTCGGCGCAGGATGACCTCTTCATTCAAGCAAACATCCACCCACATCTCGGTCTCCTTATTGCCAGTGGTCTTTTTGACATGGAGGACGCGGTCCAGCCGGGGGCTAAGCACGGGCTGGAAGCCAGCGTCATCGGCACACGGAGCAAAGAGTAGCTTTCTGCCCGAACCCACCTGGTTTTCTGCCGGGCGACTTGAAGAAGGCGGGGCCGGAATGGGAGGCAGTTGGGCTTGTTTCGCCGGTGCTGGCGTGATCGGAGGAAGGGGCTGCGGCTCGGATTCCCGCATGGCCAGGGTGACAGGAGGAGCTACCAGAGGAAGCGACTTGTCCGTGGAGGGTGGCAGCGGCTTTTCCACTGCTCCTCGGTTTCGCCCGAAGACCAGCACGAGTGCGGTGAGGGCCAGGATGGCAGCGACAGCCTGCGGCCATGCCAGCTTGAACTTCGGCGTCGAAGGCAGCGGCTGCGGGGCCCCTTCTGGCACCGGTACGTCTCTCTTCTGAGGAGGCGGCTCGAGCGGGCTGGCGGCAGGATTCGAGATGGCAACGAGCGGCTCAGGAGGTGGAGCAGGCACCAGCACAGGCGGTTTGGCTGCCTGAGCCGCAGCTCGCGAACGTTTTTTGCCCTTGGCTCGGCTTTTGGCGGATGAACTGGCCTCCAACGCTCCTGGGGCGGATTTGGTGGATGCTTGGGAGAACCGGAACTTCCAGCCACCAATCTCAAAGCTAGCCCTGTCATGCAGGCGGGTCCGCTCAATGCGCACGCCTTGATGAAAAGTACCATTGCTGGAGCCGAGGTCACGCAGCCACCAGGTGCCTTCGATGAACTCGATCTCCGCATGATGGCGGGAGATGGCGGCGGCATCGATGACGACGAGATTATCCACCTCCCTCCCGATGGTGACCACCTGCTCGCCGAACTCGTATTCGGTGGGAGTCTGATCGGGATGGGTAACTTTTAGCCGGGGCATGACGAGCGGAGGGGTGGCGCTAGAATGCCCCCCTGGCAAGCATCTTGCCAAACCGTCTAGTCGCGCCTAAAAGCACACTCATGTCCTCTCCGCCCGCCACCGCTCAGGACGGAATCCCGCGATCTGCGGGGGCACCCATCCGCCATCCGCTCGCCCTGACGGCGCTCGGGCTGGCGTTTCTGGCGGCCACGCTGGGGGCCTTCGGCTTGGGTTCGAGACTCACGAGTTCTTCTGCGGCGGAGAACAAGGGGAGCCGTCTAGCCGCTGGATCGCTGGCCCTGCTGCATGCGCGGCTGGAGCAGCAGGCACTCATGGCCTCACTCCTGAGTTCCGGCAATGCGGAGCTTTCGACGCTCACCACCGAGGTGACGGCCCTCGAAACGAAGCTCAACAAGATCGTGAGCGAGGTGAAGACGAAGAAAGACGAATTCGACAAGCTGACCGAGCAGACCACAAGCAGCGAAAGCCGCCGCCAAGCGCTCCTCGCCGAGAAGCCTCGATTGGAAAAAATCACGAAGGCATTCGACGCCGCTCTCGCGAAAAAAAAGGAGGCAGACGCGGCCATCAAGGCTGCCCTGGGCACCACGGGAATGACGTTGACCACAGCAGATCTCACGGCCTGGCAGGCCGATTGGGACCGCGAATCGAAGGAGGCACTCGAAAAAATCAAGGAAGCCCGTGAAAGCATGACCGGACTCCGAGCCAAAGAAGACCAGTGGATCAAAGGGAAGGATACCTTTACTCCAGCCCAACAAAAGGAACGGCAAAACGAACTTCGTTCCCTGCACGCCGCAACCACCGCCAAACTCAAAGCAGCGCGTGAAACAGCCGCCGCCGCCGAGCAAAAACTCACCACTTTGATCAAAGACCAGAGCCAACAGCTCGAAAAAGCAGCCGCCGCCGCGCCGCCGCCTTGATGTTCTCCGCATGATCTCCCTCGTCCTCCAGCCTGTGCGTGTGCAGGCAGCCCTAGCCGGGCTGCTTGGGCTTCTGGCGGCCCTTTTGTGCGGCTGGTGGCTGGCCGCAGCGGGTAGCGGATCGACCGCGCTTCAGCGGAGCACATTGGGACCGCGAGCACTTCCAAAGCTCCCTACTGGGAGTGACCAGCCGCAAATGCTCCAGCGTGAGCGGGAAGGCCTGCTGGCCAGGAAGCAGACCTTCGAAAGCCAGGCCAAGACGCAGTCCGAAGAGCTGACCCGCCTTTCCAAGGACGCTGAGAAGCTCCAGCAGCAGCTGAAGCAAGCCGGGGCTATGACGGCAGAGCAGCAGAGCGTGGACGCCATCAAGAAAAACCCGCCCAAATGGGACCTGCTGAAACATGAGAAGGTCAACAAACCCGAATTCGACCGCTTGATCGTGCTTTGGGAAAGCGCCACGGATGCGGCGGCGGAGCAGGAAGCGATCCGCCTCCTCGCCACCAACCAGTCCCACTGGGAAACGGAAGCGTCCGCGGCCATGGGCAATGCCGCCACCCTCCGCAAAAAGCAGGCCGCAGACCTGCAAACCATGAAAACGACCTTTCAAGCCGAGAGCGACAAAAAACTGGCCTCACTCCGCGATGAAACGACCAGTCTGGCGGAGGCGGATAAAATCCTCGAAGCCATCAAAATGCTCTTCTCAGGCGATACGCGGGCCAGCCCGGGCGAGAATTTCACCAACAGCGCCGGCATCGAGCTCGTCTGGGTAGCCGAGGGGAATTTCTGGATCGGCAAGACGGAGGTGACGGGAAAGCAGTATAACTTCGTGATCAACGGCGCGGCTGAGGGCAGTGATGAGCCGAAGGACGGGGTAAACTTCAACAACGCTATTCAATATTGTGAGCAACTGACTGCCATAGAGGAAGGAGATTCAGCCGTCTCTGATTCGAACCTGAAGCTACGACCGGAAGCATCAGCTTACATGTTGCCTGCTGTCGAACAATGGAACAGCACTCGCACATCACCTGCATCAACAGCCGTGGAGGGATTTTCGAATGAGCTGCACGAATGGTCATCCAGCACCTACGGAGGGGGGGGGAACTACGACTCGCCAAAACCGAATTTCCCAAATGCCGCTGTTCGCCCGAGGTACTGGACGCCCAGCAGTGATTCGCCTTTGGTCCTACGTGGCAACGCAAGTCCCATCTCCTTGAGTCCGAATACCACATCGACCATCGCGGCCGTTTTTTTGGGTAAATCATATCCAATGTGGAGCGGGCGCCTCGGTTTCCGGGTGATCTTGATTTCAAAGCCCTGATCGGAGGCTCTTTTGTCTAGCAGGAGCCAGATTCATCCGTCATTTTGCCGCCGCAGCCAGGCGGGGCGTAGAGGAGCGGGCTGGGCGAGGGAGAGACCCAGCCAGGTGACGGCGTAGCAAATCAAAGACCAGATGCCGAGAGCGGCGGCGGCCATGGATACCTGGGAACTGGCGTCATAATCCTGTCCAGCATGCCAAGTAGAAAGGATGTCCTCGCGACGCTTCACGTAGTCTTTGTCGTCCGATCCCTCCTCAAGGGCGGGAGCATGAGCACCGAGGCGCATGGGATCTACCAAGCTGTTCTGCCAGGAGGTGTTGTACTCATCCAGCTCACGATAGCGTTTAGAACTGCCGGAAGCTCTCTGGTGGATGCCGGGGGTGCGGCGCGGGCGCAGGGTGTCATCCGTCGAGAAAAACATGGGGACCTCCGTGTCATCGGTCATCACGGGGACGGTTTTTTGATGAACATTGGCCAGATCGATCAGCCGCTGGGCGCTGGCGCTGGGAACGAGCAGGCTGAAGGCACGGGCGGAAGCGGGCATATCCGGTCGGGTGACGACGAAACCGCTGAAAAGGATCTGTGGGATGAGGGCCAGAGGCACCCATAGCGTGGCTTGGGTGACGGTGCGGGCCATGGAGGACAGCGCCAGCCCGATCTGCACGCCCACCAATCCCATGAGGCCAAAAGCCATCGCCACAAAGGACAGGCTGCCCGGCGGCAGCAGGTCATGGGAGGAGGAAGCGCCGCTGGAGGCGGAAAGGAGCACCGGCAGAGCCTGGGAGCCGAGCAGCAGCAAAACCTGCAGCCAGGCAATAGCGGCTAAAAAGAGCGTTTTGCTCAGGATGTAAGGTGGAAGCTCGAGGCCGGCGATGCGCTCACGCCTGAAAATGGAGAGCTCACGCACAATGGTCTGCGCGGCGTTGCTACAGCCGAACCAAAGTGTGGCGATGAGGCAGGCGAAAAAGCGGAACTCGGGATCTTCACGCCCCACCCAGCCTGCCAGTAGCCCGATGCCCACAGCCTGGATCAGGATGGAACGGATGTTTTTGCGATCCGCCGAGAGGATGGCCCACTGCGTCTTGGCCAGGACCACCAAGGAGGAGAAGAAACCCGGACGGGCCGCCCGAGGCGGACGGGCAAAGACACGCCGCCGCGGAGGAAAGGCACCAGTAGAGAACGGGGCGAGCGGTGATTTCAGGAAGCGAGCGAGCCATTTATCGCTGTTCTTTTCCTCGTTCACCTTTTTGTAGATGCGCTCCAAGCGCAGCGCGGGGCTGCTGGTATCGGAGCTGGTGGCCGTGCCCGTTGTGTCCTTATCTGAAGTGAGGAAGTGCTCACGGGCTTCGTCGAGATTGCCGAGGAAGAGAAGCCTGCCGTCATGTACAAAGGCGATGCGGTTGAACAAGAAGGCCTTGTGCAGGCTGTGCGTGGTGCAGACGACCGTCTGCCCCGTGAGGCTGAGGTTTTGCAGCGTGGCGACGACGCTTTCCTCGTTTTCGGGATCGAGGCCGGAGGTTGGCTCATCGAGAAAGAGGACCGCCGGCCGCACCAGTAGCTCGGTGGCGATGTTGACACGCTTGCGCTGACCGCCAGAGAGAATGCGCACCGGCTTGTCCGCATGCTCCTTGAGTCCGAGTTTGATGATGATGCCGGAAACCAGCGAGTCGAGAGCCGCACGGGAGACCGCCAGCCGTAGCTGTGCCGTCAGGGTGAGAGCCTGAACGACGGTGAGCTCGGTATGAACAATGTCATCCTGCGGCACGAAGCCGATGACACTGCCAGAAAGAAGGCTGGCAGCCAGTGGCTCGCCATCAATTAGCACCTTGCCCTTCGTGGGAGAGAGCAGCCCGCCGAGCAGATTCATCAGGGTGGATTTCCCCTGGCCGGAGCCGCCCAAAATGCCGATGAACTCCCCGGCATGGATTTCAATCGCCACCTGGCGCAGGATCGTCTTGAGGCTCCCCTCATGCCGAACCGTGAGTCCCAGATCATTCCCCTCCACGCGTGCTCCGAGCAGGGAATCCACACTACAGATGGAGCTCCCCGTGAACTCAAATGTGTAGCTGCCAATCACAAACCGGTCTCCTGGGACGAGTTGCTTCTCGGAAAACACGGCTCCGTTGAGATAGGTGCCGGTAGGGCTGCGGTCACGGATGGCGTGGCCGCCGCCCGAAGGGAAGATTTCCACATGCACCTTCGCGGTGCGCCGGTCATCCTCGGGATCGAGCAGCCATCGCTCTTGACCGGCCTGGTAGTCCTCAGACGCCGAGCCATCGGCCCGCCCGATGAGCAGCCTTCGCTGGTCGAGAAAGATCTCCCGGCAGGGTTTCCCTCGGATCAGCGGCACCTCGGGAATACGCAGAAATCTCGCCCGGACATGCCCGACGAGGATTTCGTCCAGATGCGCCAGGGCCACAGCTGAGCCTTTCGCCACGGATCTGCCATTCACCTCAAGCAAACCGCCGGAGGGACTCGATATCCCCCAGGTCAGCCGCTGTGGCAGCCATTCGACGACGGCATGCTCAAAAGCATCCCGACCTTTGCCAAGCGGCAAGGTCTTGCTCTGTTTGGAGGCATTGATGTAGTCGATTGCTCCCTGCATGAACCGGTCGTTTTGCCCTTGTTAGGCCAGATTAGGCTTCTGTCTCGAAAAAAAGCCATCAAACAGCCGCAAGCATGCCAAACATGATCACGCCATGACATTCTCCATCTGCAGCAGGCTGCGCATGAAGGGCACGCAATCAGCCACCATCAATTCGCCGCTCACGACTTTGGACAGCAGGCGGTTCGCCTCCTCGCTGATGCCGGCCACAGGCACATAACTGTTACGCGGAGCGTGCGGTGGTGGCGCCGGGAGGCCGCTGAGCAAGTGGTAGGCAAAACGTGCGAAGCGCCAGGCCATCCCTTCGCCCCCTGATGAATCGTAATCCAGGGCAAGTCGGATGTGGTAAGCTGGCCACTTGGACAACGGCATCGAGAGCGTCCGGGTGACTTTTTCCCCATGGCTCTTTCCTGGTGGGATAGAAGGAAACTGGAGCACCACATGATGCGGAGCCATATCGAGCGCCGGAATGCCCGCGCTAGAGGCCTGATCGCATGCCCCGGCCACTTTCAGCAACAGAGAGCCCGCCTCGGCCAGGCTGATCCGCTGCCTCGCACGCAGTAATTCCAGCATCCGCGGCCCCTCTGCCATTTCCTCCAGCAAAACCGCGTGGTCGGTAAAACGTATCATCGTCAGCGGTCGAACCAGAAACTCGCCCGGACATTGAAACGCCTTGTCCAGCAACTCGCGCAGATTCTTGACCGTCTGTCGATCATTCGCCACCTCGGGGTGCAGCAGGGTAAGACGCACCACATCTTTGTTGGACAGCCGCACGGCGCGATGGGCGGTGCCCGTCTCAGGATGCACTCCCTCAAGCTCCTCAAAGAGCTGGAATTTAGCGGAGAGCGGCATGTCCAGCACCTGCCGGGCGGGTTCCCCCCGACGGGTGTGGGTATTGAGAGCTTGGGATGGCAGATTCTCCACTTTGCCCGGAGCTTTGATGTCACGGATGGTCATTCTCACCTGCGAATCCTCAGCGGCGGCGGCTCTTTGGATCGAACTTTGAGTGGTAGAAGGTGTGCTGGAAGGCTCTTCGTTCGTCCGGGAGGGCTGTCGCACCTGGGTCGAGGGCGCGGACGCCTGCTGCTGGAAAATTCCCGGCGAACTACGGCGACGCGTCAAGGGTGCCACCTGCCGCCTGATCATGTTCAGGCTCTCATCAATACCTGCCAGCACGGCATGCATGTTCCTTGCCCTCCGCGTTTTGTCAGGCTGTAGCATCTGGCGCAGCAGGGCACGCATGGCCGGATGCGTAGTGGCAGGAAGCTCCTCTGCATGACTGTCCTGGGACAGACGGCGTTTGGTGATCTGCGCCTGATCATTCTCCATGGGGAGACGCCCCAGCAGCATGAACCACAGCGTCATGCCTAGCGAAAACACATCCGTGCGCTCATCCAGCTCCTCCTCCCGGAGCTGCTCCGGGCTGGTGTAGAGCAGAGTCCCTCTAAAATGACCTTTTCGCGTGAGACCGGAGGTCTGTCCCAGCGCTTTCACGAGACCAAAATCGATCAGCTTGATGTTCGCCGTGTTCGTGCCGGGCACCATGGAGAGCATCAGGTTCGAAGGCTTCAGGTCCCGATGCAGAAAGCCCTCGTCATGCACATAAGCCAGCGCCTTGGCCGCCTGCCGGCCGAACAGCAGCGCTGTCTCATCTGAAAGTGCTCCAGTGGAAGCCACCAGCTTTTCCAAATTGCCGCCATCACAGTATTCAATCGCGCAAAACAACGATCCATCATCCTCGTCACAATCCACCAGTTGGGCGATGTGCGGATGCTTGAGCTTCGCGATCGCCTTCGCCTCATTCAGGAAACGCTGGCGCACCTCCGCATCGTATGCCAGCGCCTCATGGATCACCTTCAGCGCAACGGTGGTGCCCAGCAGGGAATGCACCGCCTTATACGTCTTTCCAGCGGAACCCGTGCCTAGCAGAACCGGCTTACCATCCTCTCCGCTCACGATTTTATAGCGCCCCAGCCGATTCGCTGCCATCCGCGAACGGCGAGTCTGCGTCTGCATCTGCGTAGTCTTCGGTGCCAATATCTCGGCGAAATCCACCCGCATCTGCGCCACCGTTTGGTAACGCTTGTCACGATCCTCCATCAATGCCTTTCCAATAATGACATCGAACTGCACATCTACACCTTCGACCCTCTTAGAGGGCATTTCAAACATGCCCTGAGGCAGCTTCCCAGTGAGCATCTGGTACAGCATCACCCCCACCGCAAAGATATCCGCCCGATGATCCACCAAGGTGCCCAGCGTCAAGGCCTCAGGAGCCATGTAGTGCAGCGTGCCCAGCAGGGCGTTACTCTGGGTCAGGCAGGCATCAGAGCCTTGCGTAATTTTAGCTAGGCCAAAGTCCGCCACTTTGACCTTGCCATCATAGCCCACCATGATGTTCGCAGGCTTGATGTCCCGATGGATGATCTTCATCTCATGCGCGTAGTCCAGCGCATCACACACCTGGGCGATGATGTTCTTCACATGGTCGCATTGCAGACGGCCCTGCTCCTTGAGCATTTTATGCACATCCATCCCCTCAATGAACTCCATCACAAAGTACAGTAACCCATCTGAAGTCTCCCCGAAATCATACACACTCACAATGTTAGGGTGGCTCAGCCTCGCCATGGCCCGAGCCTCATTCTTGAAGCGTTGCGCGTAGCTGTCATCAATGTCATCCATCTCCGGGGGCAAAATCTTGATCGCCACCGCCCGGTCCAGCGTCCGGTGCCTGCCTTTGTAAACCGCCCCCATCCCGCCACGCCCGAGCAACATATCCACCTCATACTGCAACAATACCTTGGAAAGCTCCTGCGGGGCAGGCGGCTGCCACACCTTCGACCTCGGCTTGTCCACGACAATGGTGGCATCACCATCTTTCGGAGAACCGTGGTTTCTGTCGCGCGGGGGAGGCATAGAGGCACTGGCATTTACGAGGAATGCCTGTTGTCGTCGTGTGAATTACAAGAGTTCAGAATAATCTGATTCTGCATCCGCAAAACTCTTTTGTCGTATTTTGGACAGGTTCAGGAGCGGTCGTGCGCAGCCACATGGACTCCCGACGCCAAACAAGCTCCGCACCTCCCCTTAAGTCTTGGAGAGTTTATGGAGGCGAGGGCGGGAATTGAACCCGCGCTTCGCCAAGGGTTGTTTGAGGAAATTCAGGGAAGTCTGAAACCATTGATTTACAAGGGATTGAGCGTTTCGTGTATTTCGTTGGACATGCCCAAATTGCAAACGATGTTCTTACTCTCGTTCTTACTTTATTGAAGTCATGGCATCGGTTTGGAAGCACCCCAACTCCCCTTACTGGACAGCTTGTTTTACAGACAAGGCTGGGCGGCGAAGAAAACGTTCTACAAAGGAAACCAACCAGAGGAAGGCGTTGAATCTGGCTCAAGAATATGAGGATGCGGCTAGGAAGCGCCGCACATTCACTCAAGTGCGCCAGGTTCTGCAAGGTCTTCACCAGGAAATCACCGGCGAAGAATTGAAAACCGTGAGTGTGCGTGAACATATTGCGAATTGGCTAGCGGAGAAGAAAGACGAAACCAAGCTGGCTACGATGCACTTCTACGGGTCCAGCACCACGAAGTTTCTAAACTTCTTGGGCGATCGCGCCGACCAGGAAGTGTCGTTAATCACTCGAAACGACGTCATGGCCTATCGCAAGATCTTGGCAACTTCTCTGTCATCAACAAGCACGAACCAGAATATCAAGTGTCTGCGCATGGTGTTCAAGACTGCCAGGCGCGAAGGGTTAACGTCAGAGAACCCAGCTGAGTTCGTGGATGCGGTGAAGAAGAAAGGAGGTTACGATAGACGGCCATTCACGATTCCTGAACTTCAGGCTGTCATGCGTGTTGCGGACCCAGAGTGGCAGTCGATGGTGCTGTTTGGTATCTACACCGGACAAAGACTGTCAGACATCGCGGGCCTGACTTGGGCCAACATTGATCTGAAGAACCAAGTAATTCGATTGGAGACTGCGAAAACTAGCAAGAGCATGAAGATCCCAGTAGCGCCTCCGCTCCTTCGCCACCTAGAAGGAATGCAGTTCAAGGGAAAACCAGATACGCCAGTGCATCCTCGCGCTGCAACAACACTGAACAAGAAATACAAAACTAGCACCTTGAGCAATCAGTTCGCGAATGTTTTAGCGGACGCAGGCTTGCGCAAAAAGGTGAGCCATACCAAGGAGAAGGAAGGTCGTAGCGGATCAAAACAAGCAGCACAATTGTCTTTCCATAGCTTGCGTCATACAGCCGTCACGATGCTGAAGGAAGCAGGCATTCCCGCTGCGGTCGTCATGGAAATGATCGGACACGACAGCAAGCAGATGAGCGAGCACTACACTCACGTTGGTTCTAAAGCCATGCAGAATGCGGCTGATGCTATGCCGGATGTAACCTCTCATTAATATGGCTCCAAGAAAGAAAAGCCCGAATAAGTCAGCAAAGATGCCGAAGGCTAAGAAACCGACTTTGCCGGAAGAAGTGACAACATTAGCGCAATTCCTTC
>JBILVU010000155.1:0-12611 GCA_044370285.1 Prosthecobacter sp. | reverse complement strand
GAACGTGGTCGCTGTGTTGCTGATGTTACGAAGCTGAAGGGCACCGCCGGAATTGCGGTTCAAGGAACCGGTGGTGAGGGTGGTAACGCTCCCCGTGGCGCCGTCACGATCCACGCTGATGGTGGAACCGCCCCAATAGTCGATGGAAGCCACCGTCTGGCTGCTATTGTTTGCCGCCGCACCGCCGTCGCCAATGAGGCGAACTGTGGAGGAGATCAGGTCGAGATTTGTCGAAGACAACAAACGGCGATCCGTGTTGGCCGCGGCCACACCACCGTTATCAAGAAGAAGCGTGCTACCACCATAGAGGCGGAAATCGGTGTTACCGAACTTGGCGGTGGTGGCGTTATCCGTGCTGATGGTACCACCGAGAGCCGTTACAACCCCAGCGCCAACTGGCGTGGTCAAGCCGGTGCCATTGATATTGAGAGTGACACCACGGTTGACGGTCACGGTTCCCAGGGTGTTGGCGTTATCGACACGGACAGAAACCGTGCCGCCGCCCGAGAAGGTGCCGCCGGAGGTCGCCGCATTGATGTTCTGGGTGTTGTTGCCGGTAAGAAGGATGGCATTGCCATAATCATAGCCAAACACCAAGTTGTTGGTGGCTCCTGCCCCGCCCAGGATATTCGCATTGGTATCGAGGATCAGGTTATTGGTAGGAGAAAGGAGGCGCAGATCACCACTGGCACCATTGGTCAGGGTGCCACGATAGGTGCGGTCAAAACCAAGCACATTGCTGACCCACACCCGATTGCTGCCACTGCCAACCTGAGCGAGGTCGATATTGGCCGTGTTGATGCTCGCGGCGCCGCTGACACCATCAATGCCCAAGATCATGCCGGAGACAGGCACATCCACTGCAAGCGGATTGCCACTGTCAATGGCCGCCGTGCCGTTGTAAGCAAGCACCGGGAGAGCAAAACGCGAAGTTCCGAGCTGCCCGACGAGCTTCAAACCGCCTGCGGCAGCAATGTTGGTCACGGTGGCTGTATCAGCAACCGAAAGAACGCCACCCGCAACGAATGTGGCTCCAGAGCCCAGATTAGCACCCGAGGCCAGCTCAAGAACGCCATCCTTGATCGAAGTGATGCCATCGTAGGTGTTAGCGATGCTTTGAATGAGCATGCGCCCAGCCCCTTCTTTGATCACGCTCCGCGTTGCTGCCCCGTCGGTGATCGGACCGGCAAGGATCAGATTGGAGCGGGTAGCGACCGTGTTCCCTAGCGGCTCGAAAACCGTGGTATCGCCAACAAGGGTGGTCGTACCATCAAAACGCAGGCTGTGGCCGTTGGCACTCGTCACACGAAGAATGCCGCCATTGAAGGTGAGATTGTCGAGAATATGCGTCACACGATCGTTGGCACCGCCGACAAAATTGCGGTCCACATTGATTGCTGCGCCACCTTGAAGGATCACGTCATTGTTCCCACTGTATGTGACCGTGGTATCGCTTGCCGTTCCGTTGTTATTCAAACTGAAGACTGCCAAATTCTGGCTACCCGTGCCATTCAGGGTGATTCCGCCCGTGCCGGTCCCGAGGCTAGCTGGGGTGGCGCTATTGGCACCACCAATGTTCAACGTGCCCAAATTAACCAGCCAGTTACCCGTGTAGGTGCCGGTGCGGTTTAATTGAAGAGCACCTGCGCCATTCTTGGTCGTATCACCCGCGCCTGTGTAGGACACCTGGGCATTGGCGGCACCGTTCACCTGGAGGATGCCCGAGAAGATATTCCAGTTCACGCTATCCGTCAGCACCAGGGGGGCCTGCCAGACATCCGTGGTGGAATTGAACTTGTTCACCAACGCATTGCCCGAAGAGTTATCGAGGGTCAGCGCATTGGTGCCAGCGAAAGTGAAGGTATTTGCGCCAAGGGAATCGCCCACCTGCAGATTTCCCAGCGTGATCGCCGAATTGAGCGTGATCGTGCGGTTACCCGTGACGTTGTTTCGGAAGATCGCCGTATCACCAGTGGCATTCGGGATGGTGCCTCCCTGCCAGTTGGCGGGCGTGCCCGTCCAGTTTCCATTGTTATCAAGGATCCAAGTACCGGTCGCGCCTAGGGCTACGGGGCCAGGAAGCCAGACGGCCATCAGGCCTGTCATGAGCCATCCAAGGAAGGTGCGGTGTTGGCGGAGTGTCTTCATATCGTCGTGTGATGAGGTGGAGGGTGTTTTAAAAAATTAAAGAAATGAGCAACTAGGCACGCAGGGTGCTGAACAGGCATTGAAACACATTATTCCCCATCGCGACGATAGCGGAAGAAGCAGGGCATGCCTTGGAAAGGGTCTGGTTGTACATTTTGGCTGTGATTAAACCGCACATGTAACCACAGCCCCCCCTGTCTCGACAAACTTTTTTTCTGTTTCGCATCAAAAAAAATGCGCTCGTATTTTGCGCCGCGAATCGCCATACAAACCACGCACTCCAAGCCTCGGTTTTCACACCTAGGCAACAGACTACAATCAACCCGCTAACCATTCCAACTTGATGGCTTTGGCAAATGGGAAATCGCGGCTCCGCCGCTGCACCCAAGCAATGGGTCTGGCGAATATAAACGCCAGACCCGCCTATCGGAAAAATTCTTTCCGGGAGCGCTATAAAGTGAAGCTCGGTAATTTGACGATTTTGCCACCTGCCAGGGCCGATTCATGGGCGCAAAGACCCACGCAGGTCCAGTTGGCCGATTGCTGGGCATTCGGGAAAGGGGGGCGCTTCTCAGCCAGGGCCGAGGCGAATTCGTGGGCGAGATGCGGGTGACTTCCACCATGGCCAGAGCCTTGCGTGAAGCTTAAATGGGTCTTTTTGGCCAAATCATAGACGCCTTGGGTGGTGAACCGCTGGATTGGTTTGGGGAGCAATCGAGCAAAATCAGGCGTTTTGACGAGTTTCGGGATCTTATGCTCCGGCAGCTTCGCCCGGTGCAGGATGAGTGGCTCGTGCTCGATGAGTGGCCACTCAATGGAGGCCTTGTCGCCATAGACGTCGATGCTTTCGCGATACTGGCGGGCGGTATCGAATAGGCTGCGGATGATGCGGGCATTCACATCCGTGCCGGCAAACTTGATGTGGGCCGTCTCGACGGCAAAGGGGCTGCCGTAGCACTTTTGGAGCTCTTTACGGACGGTGCCGGAGCCAAAGCAGCTCACATACTCGGCTGGCTTGCCGATCAGGCCGGCCACCGGGCCGACGCAGTGGGTGGCATACCACATGGGTGGAAGGCCGGGCCAGTAGTTCGGCCAGCCGTCCATGTCCTGCTGGTGGGAAGCCTGGACGAACTGGAGCTTGCCCAGTTTCCCCTCGTCGAGCTGCTGCTTCATGAAGAGATACTCGCGGGCATAGACCACGGTCTCCATCATCATGTAGGAAAGCCCGGTCTTTTTGACCAGTTCGACGATCTTTTTGCAATCGGCGATGCTCGTGGCCATCGGCACGGTGCAGGCGACGTGTTTCCCGGCCTTCAGGGCGGCGATGCTCATCCATCCGTGGTCAGGGATGGGCGAATTGATATGCACCGCGTCCACATTTGGGTCTTTCAGAAGGTCTTGAAAGTCCGCGTAGCGCTTTTCCACGCCGAAGGCATCGCCGATCGCCTTCAGCTTCTTCGGATCGCGCTGGCAGATGGCGTAGCAGTTGGTGAGCGGGTGACGCTGCCAGATGGGGATGAATTCCGCCCCGAAACCGAGGCCGACGACGGCGATGTTGATCTTTTTCGACATAGAGACTGTCTCTTTGCCAAATCGCATCTCATTTGGGAAGGACAAACTTTAGGCCAAATCAGCCTCTTCATGCTCACCGCCGACTTCGACTACCATCTCCCGCCGGAACTCATCGCCAGCGAGCCACTCGCTGATCGTTCCGCGTCCCGCATGATGGTGGTCCACCGCTCCACCGGGCAAATCGAGCATCGCTCCTTCCGCGAAATCGCCCAATTCCTGCTCCCCGGCGACCTCCTCGTGCTCAACAACACCCGCGTCGTCCCCGCCCGCTTCTTCACCGACAAAGGCCACGAAGTCCTGCGCCTCAAAGCCCACACACCCACCCGCTGGCAGTGCATGGTCCGCCCTGGGAAAAAGTTCCGAATCGGCCACGAGTGCCGCATCGGAGCCGCCACCGGCCGCGTCGTGGAAATCCTCCCCGAAAATGGCGACCGCGTCATCGAGTGGGATCAAATCGTCGATGAGAGCACCCACGGCCACCTCGCCCTTCCTCATTACATGGGCCGCGATGACCGGCCCAGCGACCGCGAGCGCTACCAGACGACCTTTTCCGCTCGCGAAAAAGAAGGCTCCATCGCCGCTCCCACCGCCGGACTGCATTTCACGCCGGAAATCCTCACTCCCCTGCCCCACGCCTTTGTCACCTTGCACGTCGGCGTTGGCACCTTCCAGCCGGTGAAGGCCGAAAAGGTCACCGATCATGTGATGCACCACGAAGAATACGAGGTCAGTGCCGAAACGGCCGCCCGCGTCGAGACCGCGAAGCGAGTCATCTGCGTGGGCACCACCTCCCTGCGCACGCTGGAATCCGTCGCCGCAGCGCACGAGGGCAAAATCGTCGCCACGCATGGATCGACCGGCATCTTCATCTACCCCGGCTTCCAATTTCGCGCTGCGGGAGCCCTGCTGACGAATTTCCACCTGCCCAAATCCAGCCTGATGATGCTCGTCAGCGCCTTCGCGAGCCGCGAACTCATCTTCAAGGCCTACGAGGAGGCGATCCGCGAGAAGTATCGCTTCTTCAGCTACGGAGACTGCATGCTGATCCTGTGACGGCTTAAGGCCGGGCAGCAGGCGGATCCAACACCGCTCTCATCTGGCGATACTGCCCCCGCTCCTGCATTAGCGCCGCCAGGAGCTCTGCGGGACTTGGCGCACCGCGGAGAGAAAAACCGGTCGCGGTGATGCCCGTGGGAGAGACGCTGGATGGTCGCTCACCAAGCAGAGCTATCGCCTGATCGCAGACGAGTTGAGCCTCTTGGAAGCGGGAGGCAGCCGCGAGAGCGGCAGCCTGCGAGCGCAAAAGGACCGGGCTCGAGCCGCGAATGCCTTCCGGGCAGGCTGCGATCACTTCGAGTGCTCGCCCGGCATTTCGCACCGCCTCGTTGGGGGAGGTGGCGAGCATCCAGGCGTAGGGCGCGGCAATCATCTCGTTCGTCGGCAGGAGCTGGTTGGCCGCTTCGAAATGCTGCCATGCCATCGTCGTCTGCCCATGCGCACGCAGGAGGCAGGCGAGATTGTAGTGAGCGGGAGCGAGACTAGGATCACGGTCCACCGCCTGCTGGTAGCGGGCCTGGGCCTCGTCGATGCGTCCGGCCTCGGCCAGAGCCGCCCCGAGGTGGTTGTAGGCCAGGGCGAAATCAGGCTCATGGCGCACCGCCTCTCCGCCGTGATGCAGCGCCTCCTCTACCTGCCGTTTTTGCAGGAAGGCCAAGCATAGATTGGCATGTGCCTGGCCTGATTCAGGCCGGCTGGCGAGCACCTGACGCAGCTCGATGATGGCATCGTCCGCCAGCCCCTGGCGCAGCAAAGCGGAACCGAGCATGATGCGCGGCAGCACGCCATTCGCGCCATGATCCAAGGCCTTCCGAAAATGAACCGCCGCCTCAGCAGCTAGGTCTTTTTTGAGCAGCAGCATGCCGAGCTGGTTGTGCGCCTGTGGATTGCGTTCGTAGAGCGCCAGCGCCTCCCGTGTCGTCTCGATGGCCTCGTCCGTCCTGCCCATCACATCGAGCACACTGCCAAGGCCGATCAGTGAAGCGATGTCGGTGGGGTTCAGCATCAAGGCGCGGCGTACATGCATGGCCGCGTTCGCCAGATCCCCGCGATGGAGGTATTCAAAGCTCAGATTGCCGCAGGCCAGCCAGCACTTCGGATTGTTCGCCAGCGTGTGCCGCCAGAGCACGAACGAATTCTCAAACAACCGCGTGTGATGCCAGGACAGCAGCCCCATCACCGCGAGCAAAAGAGCGCCGCCCGCCGAAGTAAGCCACACTCTCCAACGTGACACCATCACAGCCAGCCCGGCCGCCGCCAGCGCCAGAGGAGCCATGCTCGCGAGGTATTGAAAATGATCCCCCACGAACGAATACCGCAGGAAGAAATGATCCACCAGGCCGAGCACCGGCAGCAGCAGCACCACAAACAAGGCAAAGGCCATAAAACCAGCCCGCCAGCGGGCACGCCACCGCCACAGCAGGCCGGCCATGAGCAGCACCGCCGCAGATGGGATGTAGGAGACCCAGTCTTCCGCATGCAATTCCCAACGCGGATAGATAAAGATTAGCGGATACGGCTTTGCCAGCGTGCCCAGATAAGCCCACACCACCTTCCCCGCGGTGATCAGCCGCTCCGGTGTCGTCAGATGCCATTCATCGGTGATCCCCCCTTCGACCACCTGCGTCCAGATCGAAAGCAGCGCGGTAAGTATCGATAACGCCGCAATGGGCAGCAGCCGCAAGCCGTTGCGCCACGACCAGCGACCGTCGAGCCACCACCAGCACAGGCCCAGCACCAAAGGCAGCACCACCGTCGAGGACTTGCTCGCCATCGCCAGCACGGAGCCCAGGATGACCAACCCGTATCCCCTGCCCTGCTTTCGCCAGCGGATAAAGGCCAGCAGCGTCAGCAGGAAAAAGCAGCCCGATTGCGTGTTTTTCAGCTCCGTGATCCACGCCACCGTCTCCACCTGCACCGGATGCAGCGCCCACAGCGCGGCACCGAACCACGCCCCGCGCACCCCGAGGCCCAACAGTACCCGCCACAGCAGCACCGCGTTCAACGCATGCATCGCCACATTCACCAGATGAAAGGCCAGCGGATTGAGGCCCCAGATTTGATACTCCAGCCAGAAAGTTGTCAGCGTCAGCGGGCAGATGCGGGCCTCGGAGCTCGTCCAGATGTCGAGCACGCCTTTGGAGCCGGTGATGCACGGGTTCAGCGTCACATGAATGTCATCATCCCAGATGAAGTCCGCGTGCCACACCCGCGCATAGGTGAGAAAGATCAGGCCGAAGAGGCTGGCGATCGCCAGCAAGGCGTCTCGTCTTGAAATGAATAAGGGCGACATCGGAAGATAGTAATTCGCGAATTCTCTCGCGGACTACTCTTTCGTCACCGTCTCGTCCAAATTCAAGAGCACACGCGCCACCGCCACCATCGGCGTGATCGCGTCCTTTCGTTCAGCTTGCCGCTTCACCAGCTTTTCCAGCGCCAGCAGCTCCTTCTTCGTCGGTTCGCGATTCGTGCAAAGGCGGAAGCCGAAGGGGATGCCGCCTTCCTTTTCCATGCGGACGGCGAGAGCCTTGGCAGCTTCCATGCTCATCGTTTCGTTCAGAGTCATGAGCGCCTGCATCGGCGTGTTGCTGCGGGAGCGGCGGATGCAGGAGCTTTCGCCATTGGGCACATCGAAGGTGCTCAGGAAGGGATACGGCGTGCTGCGGCGACGGAAGACATAGACCGCCCGGCGATACTTCTGCGCATCCTCTTCCACATGCCAAGGGAAGGGCGCATAGCTGGCAGGCTTCTCAAACAGATGCGGTGGGGCTGGCGGCATCACACCACGACCCCCGACGGACGGGTTTAAGAGGCCGCTGACGGCAAGCTGGATGTCACGCACGACCTCGCCCTCGACGCGGAAACGCGGACCACGAGCGAGCAGACGATTAAACGGATCGCGTTCAAGCAACTCGGGCGTCACATGACTGCTCTGCTGATAGGTTTCGCTCGAAACGATGAGGCGCAGCAGCTTTTTGAGGCTCCAGCCGTTCTCCATGAAGTCCGCGGCCAGCCAGTCGAGCAGCTCGGGATGCGTGGGTTTGCTGCCTTGCGTGCCAAAATCCTCCGGCGTGTCCACGAGGCCAGCGCCAAAGACGGATTGCCACACGCGATTCACAAAGGCGCGGGCCGTGGTGGGCGATTGATCGCTCGCCAGCCACTTCGCGAAGGTGAGGCGAGAGTTGTCCGCGTTCTTCGGTAACGGATTGAGCATGGTAGGCACACCGGGGCTCACGCGGTCGCCGGGCTTGGTGAAATCACCGCGCTTCAGCAAGGCCGTCATGCGAGGCTGCTCGCGACCATCAAGCACGAGCGTGGTGGCACCTTCGGGATGCGGCTTCCAAGCGGCTTCGATCTCGTCGTTGAGGCTCTTCCATTCAGGGACGGTCGCTCGGAAGGCAGCAAACTCGGCCTTCTTGCCATACAACGGGTCCGCCTCGGCATTCGCAGCCTCGGTACTGCTGATACGATAGCGGCCGAGATTCATGGTTTGAAGGTCATCGCTGTTCCAGCCGCCGTGTTTCATGCTCAGGCCGATCACGAGGCCGGAGTCCGGCTTCACCTCGATGGGCTTCTCCAGCACGAAAACGGCATTGCGCGGCACATTGCGCCTGCCGGGGCCAGCGTCGGTGCCCCACGCGGTTTTGTCATCGCCATCAATGGCGTAGGCGATGGGACCGGTGACGCGTTTATCCTTCGTCGCATCCAGATCGCGGGCAAAAGCATCCAGCGGCGTGTTTTCCGGCTCGCCGAAGTCGGCGGTGGCTTTGGCAAATTTCAGCTTCGTGTCCTTGCCGTCGATCTTCATCGTCACGTTGAACTCCGTCAGCGCCGCCGTGCCTTTTTGCGAGCGGCCAGGGCCATACGCGGGCAGGTTCGGATCGTTCATGAGCTCCAGACGGAAGGCGGAAATCTTCACCGGCTTGTCGAGCAGCACGTTGAACTTCACCTCGCTCTTCGTCGGCGCATAGCCTTGGGCCAAAATGCTGCCATCGGGCTGGCGCAGGGCTTTTTCACCGCCGCTGGGATCGTCTTCAAACTTCAGCGTGTTCCAGTTCGGATGCTGAATGGACTTTTTCCAGGCTTCGAGCCGCTGCGGCCAGTCGGCGTGCTCATGCTTGAGCTTGTTCTCCAGCTCCGCCACGTGTTGCAGCACCTGCGAGCGTGCCATCTGCTCGGACGGCGTGTAAACCACGCGCCAGGGCTCGTTGTCGTTGTTCAGGTAGGCGAACATCCTGTAATACTCCTCCTGCGAGATGGGATCGTATTTGTGGTTGTGGCACTGCGTGCAGCCGATGGTGAGTCCGAGGATGCTCTTTCCGATGGTGTCCATGCGATCAAACATCGCCTCCATGCGGAACTGCTCGGGATCGACGCCGCCTTCCTCGTTGATCATCGAGTTACGCAGGAAGCCGGTGGCCACGATTTGATCCTGCGAGGCCTTCGGAAGCTGGTCCCCGGCGATCTGCTCGATGATGAACTGGTTGTAAGGCATGTCCTGGTTGAAGGCATTGATCACCCAGTCCCGGTAAAACCAGATGAAGCGCATCGGGTCCTTCTCGTAGCCGTTTGAATCCGCGTAGTGCGCCGCATCCAGCCAATGGCGGCCCCAGCGTTCACCGAAGTGCGGAGATTCGAGCAAACGCTCCGTCGAATCCGCCGGACTTGGTGGCAAGCCCACCAAATCCAAAGCAAGCCTCCGCCGCAAAACCTCCGCCGGAGCCTTTGGGGAAGGTTTCAGACCTTCTTTTTCCAAACGAGCCCGGATGAAGGCATCAATGGGATTTCCGGCAGCTGGTGGTTTGACCTTCACCGGCGGTTTGAAGGCCCAGTGATCGACTTTTTTGTCGAGATTCACGCTCGCGCTGTCCGGCCAGGCAGCGCCTTCGTCGATCCAGCGACGCACGAGAGCGATCTGCTCCGCCGAAAGCGGATCACCTTTGCGCGGCATGCGCATCTTGGGGTTTTTGCCTTCGATGGCATGCACAAGCAGTGAATCGGCGCTTTTGCCGGGCAGGATGGCCGTGCCGAAATCTCCGCCCTTCATGGCGCTGGGCTTGTGATCGAGGCGAAAGGCCGCCTCCTGCTTGTGCGAGCCATGACAGGAATAGCAGTGCTCTTTGAAAAGAGGCTGCACATCGAGGACAAAATCCACCGGAGCCGCGGCGAGCGTGGTGGAGAGGAAAAGCAGGCTGATTCGCATGACGCACGGGATACGCCGGTACACACGGCATTCCCAATCACACCGCATGGAAAATTCACGCCAGCCCAATTCTTGGCGACCATCCGCGCTATCTGCCAGGCATCTTTTCCGCATAAGGCCGCGCCGGAGCTAGAGCCGGGCTTGTTCAACTACAGGGGCATTTGCTGGCTCGCTTAGGCTCGCAGCAATGCACCCTTTAATGTTCGGCCTGAGTGTGGTCCCTGGTCGTCGAGGTCATGTCTGTGAAATGTTGCTAGCTCTGGAGAGACGCTGCGCCAGCTCTTGAGGTAACGCTACCTCTGCTTCCTTCGATCCAAGCCAGTTTAGGACTACATGGTGCCTCTTCGTGGCCGTATGCAGCATGAGGAATCTCTGTCCGCTGACCTCACTCCGGCTCAAACCGGTGATCTCAGAATAAGGCAGTCTAAAGGGTCGCTTGACGGGGAATCCGGCCGGAAATGAAATTGCGTCGTCGGTTAAGACAACGTCTGGCACACCATGAACCAAAGTAGTGACGATGGTCCACCCAGCCGCCAAAACGAAGAGAAGAGAAAATACAGTGAGAACCCAATAGAAGATTGAGGCACCGGAAGGACCAAACTCAATGATCCCATTCAGTATTAGCCCTCTAGTGTTCGTGAACGCCTTGTGTCCGAGGACGGCGGCACAAACACCGAAAAACAGGCCGCATAAGAGCATAACCTTTGGCGAAGGTCGGCAGCGAAATGTCATGGACTGTTGTTCTGATGGCATCACGGATGACGTGCTAAGTTGGCCGAACGCCTTGGATCAGGCGACGGCGAGCGCAAGACGCTGCTTGCACGACAGATAACCTTCGAGCCATTGCCTGCATCCGTTTGGGTGTTGAATTGACTCATTGGGGATCGATTGCAAATACACGCTCACATGTATGGAGGTCTTCGGAGTGTTGATACTGAAAGGCAGGACGAGCAAGAATGAATCGAATGTCGTCCGGCATCGTAGTCGTGAAGGTAAATCGCTGATCAATACCTGGTCGGACAAAGAAATACCCAAACTCAGCCGGCACTAGCTCGGCCTTCAAGACGGACTCTGGAAAGTCAAGACGTTGATCCTCTCGTCGGCTTGGTGTTTGGTCTTTCTTGAGACCACGGACACGCAGAGAGATACGCGAGAAACGATGTTCCACGTTGCCTCGATTGGTAGCTATCACGACAAACATGATAACACTTTGCCCTTGTTGTGACCCTACATTGCAACACTCAACGTCAAACTCTATGCGGGGGCGATGTATGCCCTCTCGGCAAAAACGAAAGTATGCCCAAATCGCACCAATCAAGACGCCAAATATCTGGCAGAATGCAATTGCTACGTCCCAGAGGTTCTTGGTGGTGTCTTCCATAGCGAAGGTCTCGGTTGTTTGGGCGAACGTTGTTTAGTCACAATAAATGGTGAGCGAATCAGATTCGCGCACAGTTTATTGTGGAATATCCGGGATGAGATGGATGAATAGGGCTGAGTTCACAAGCAAAACGAGTTGCGGAAGTTCTTTACCGCCTCAGCGCAAGGATCAACTCGTTGACTTTGTTGCGCAGTTCTTCGGAGGCGGGATCACCGAAAACATTGTCCAGGGTGCCTACGCCGTTTGTGTTGCTGCTGGTGGAGCTAACAGCACTGTCGAGTTGGGCTTGGCTCACTTCACCGGGCGGGCCTTGGGCTCCGTCGCTACCGTCGCTGCCACGCGGGATGTCGAAGGTGAAGCGCACGTTCGTTCCATCAAAGCTCACGCCCACGGCGGCAGGCGTGCCTGGGTCCACGGTGTTTACCGCATCCACCACCGCCTGCGCAAAGGGCGGCCCCTGCTGGCCCATCGGCCCTTCCTGCCCTTGCGGGATTTCAAAGGTGAAGTGCAGCGTATTACCGCTCACCGTCACACTCGCATTCGCCGGACTGCTCGGCGGCAGCGTGTGCGTGCTGTCCACCTGCGCCGCCGCGATGGACGCGATGTTGTTGATGAGCACAAAGAGCGCCTGGAGCTGGTCGCGGATCACCTGGGATTCCAGCGGCGAGTTCGGCGCGGGGAGAGTGGGGTCGAAGGGCATGGTCTTTTTGTTCCTGGTTCTTGGTTCCTGGTTCTTGGTTCCTGGTTCTTGGTTCCTGGTTCTTGGTTCCTTGTTCTTGGTTCCTTGTTCTTGGTTCATGAGCACCGCACTGGAGGATTTCGGCGAGCCGGGTAGGCAGGAGAATGGGGGCAAGAGAATGGTTTGTTGATTCTTCTGCCCCCATTCTTCTGCCTATTTCCGGGACCCCATCCCTTTGGCGCCGGATCTTGGAAGGTCGGCTTGCTCGGTTATGGGTTCGGGAATCTCGGCCAGAGGGTCCTTTTGGACGGTCAGAGGGTGTTTTTAGGAGTTCGGGACTTCGGCTTGGTGGGTGGCACCTCGCGGCGCGGAGGTCAGAGGGTGCTGGGCGGAGGTCTGAGGGAGCTTTTACTCGCTGGGAGGGACTTTTTAGAGGCTCGGCGGAACCTTTGCTTGGTCAGAGGCAGCTTTTTCTCAATCGCTGGCACCTTTTGCAGGCCTCAGGCAAGCAACGCGGAGTTCCGAACTCCCAATGGCACCCTCCAACCTCCCAAAAGCTCCCCCGCTGGGAG
>JBILVU010000267.1:0-3569 GCA_044370285.1 Prosthecobacter sp. | reverse complement strand
GCCGATGCAAGGTGCCCCTTGCATCTCTGCCACCGCACTCCACGACGCTGCCGCGAGTATCGGTGCCGTTTTTACTTAACGGCATTGGGCCAAAGCCACCTTCACCGCATAGTTCGCAGCATCTCGGCCCGTATCATCCCCATGCGCCGATTCCTGCCCTTCCTCGCTCTTCCCGTCTTCGCCGCCGATCTCCCGCCGGACAAAGGCAATGCCATTCCTGAAAGCGCCAAGCGCCCCGTCGTTGTCACGGGCAAATCCACGCTCGCTTTACCCAAGCACGATTTGCCGGAAGGCTACACGCTCGAAGTCGCCGCTGCGTCACCGCTCGTCACGCATCCGATCATGGGCTGCCTCGATGACCAGGGCCGCCTCTTCGTCGGCGATGCCACGGGCGTGAATTGGAACAAGAAGCAGCTCGAAGAGAATCCGCCGAACCGCGTCCTCATGCTCGAAGACACCGACAAGGATGGCGCTTTCGACAAGAGCACCCTCTTTGCCGACAAGATGACCTTCCCGCAGGGCGCGTGCTGGTTGAACGGCAGCCTCTACGTCGCCTCGCCGCCGTCGATTTGGAAGCTCACAGACACCGACAACGACGGCGTGGCCGACCAGCGCGAGGAGATCGTCACCGGCTTCGACTACACCGGCAATGCCGCCGACATCCATGGCCCGTTTTTGCATCCGAACGGCCGCCTCTACTGGTGCCACGGCCGCAAAGGCCACGAGGTGAAGCAGAAGGACGGCACGCCTGTCGATGCCTCGCTCGCCTGCGGCATCTGGAGTTGCAAGCCGGATGGTAGTGACGTCGCCTGGCACTCGCTCGGCTGCGGTGACAACCCCGTCGAAGTCGATTTCACCCGCAGCGGCGACATCATCGGCGTGCAAAACCTCTACTACACCCAGCCACGCGGCGACACCATCATCCACTGGCTCTACGGCGGCGTTTACGAGCGCAGCGACCAGCTCAAAGCCATCGCCCATCTCCCTCGCACGCTCGAAACCATGCCGGTCATGTACAACTTCGGCCACGTCGCCGTCAGCGGCTGCTGCTTCTGGAGGAGCTACGGCAGTGATGCGGGCACTCCTGCCCGCAAAGACACGCCCGAGAACTTCATGGTGACCCACTTCAACACCCAGCGCCTCGTCCGCATGGAGCTCACGCCCAGCGGCAGCACCTACAAGGCCGTCGAAAACGAGTTTCTCAAGCTCCACAACCCCGACATCCACCTCACCGATGTCATGGAAGACCCGCGTGACGGTTCCCTCCTCCTCATCGACACCGGCGGCTGGTTCCGCATCGGCTGCCCCAGCAGCCTGATGGCGAAATCAGACCTCCTTGGAGCTGTGTATCGCATCAAACCCAAACAAACCGCCGTCACCGAGCAAGTCCGCGCCGCCTTCGCAGAGCAAGATCTGAAATCTGAAATCCAAAATCTTCAATCCTCCGATCCTCATGCCCGCCGCCGCGCCCTCGAATGGATGACCGCCAATCTTGATGCCGAAGACGGCGCGGCGGAATCGGTGAAGTCCGCCATCCGTCCGCTTATTGATCAAGAACTCGATCCCGTGGCTGAGCACGGCCTCATCGCCGCAGCGCAGCGCCTTCATCTCGTCGATGAGCATGAGCTTGAGAGCTTCAAAAGCCCCGCAGCGCTTCGTCGGGCGCTGCTGAGCATCGTCCCGCACGATCCGGGCGCGGTGAACATCACCGCCACCTTCGCCTCGAAGCATCTCGACTCCGAGGATGCTGCCCTCGCCCGCACCGCGCTGCACCTCACCACCGATCACGCCGAGGCGGATGAATGGTTCTCGAAGAACCTCATCTTCTGGCTGCGGGACGAAAAAGTATCCGCACACCGTCTCCAGGCTCTCATGGGCTTCTGCGGCCCTCTCCTCGAAAAGCCCGGCGCTCAAAAACTCATCACCAGCATGCTTTCCCATGCCTCAGCGGACGTGCGTGATGCCGCGTTGAATGTCATCGCCTCTCAAAAAGGCGGCATCGTGAACAACGACTGGTTGCCGCTTATCGACAAAGCCCTCTCGGCCGCTCCCACGCCGCTCGTTCTCGACGCCATCAAAAAACTTAAGGCGCCCATCTTCGACGCTGCCCTTCAAACCATCGCCGCCGACACCAAGCGGCCGCTTTCCATCCGCTTGAAGGCGCTCGACTCCGCCAAGTCCGTCAAACTTACTGGCGAGACCTTCGACATGGTCAAAAACGTCCTCGCCGATGCCGCGTCATCTTCCGCAGCCAAGATCCAAGCCGCCGGCATGCTCGCCACTGCGCCGATGGCGAAGGAGCAGATGCCCCAAATCGCCCCGCTGCTGGCCAGCGTCGGCCCGGTGGAACTCAAAACACTGCTGTCGCTGCTCAAGCGCCACAAAGATGCCGAGATCGTGAAAACGCTGGCCCGCGAGATCGCGAAGAATCCCGCCATCGCCAGCCAGCAGGAGAGTTCATACCGCACCGCGCTCGCTGATCTACCGCCGGAGATTTTCGAGACCATCATCCTACCGGCTTACAACACCGCGGTGGCCGCCACCGAAGCTAAAAAACGCCAACTTGGCCCGCTCGCCGACAAAGTCATCGCCAGCGGCAAGGCCGCCAACGGCGAAAAGCACTTCAAAGCCGGCAAAGGCACCTGCATCGCCTGCCACAAGATCGGCGACACCGGTCGCGCCATCGGCCCGGATCTCTCCCACATCGGTGCCATCCGCACCGAGCGTGATTTGCTCGAAAGCATCCTCTTCCCGTCGAACACGCTCGCCCGCGACTACGAGGCCCACATCATCGAAACCAGCGACGGCCAGCAAACCCTCGGCGTCATCAAATCCCACACCGCCGAAGGCCTACTCGTCCTCGACATCGCTGGCCAGGAAAAAAATATCCCGCATCAAACCATCACCGGCGACACCACCCTCACCACCAGCCTCATGCCCATGGGCCTCGATCAAACGATACCCGAAAACGAGCTCCTCGACCTCGTGGCGTGGCTGCGCAGCCTGAAGTAACACCTCAACAATCAGCAATCGACATTCATCAATCCTCAATCCGAGCGTCTTCACGCATCACCCAGCCGATTGGATTGACGATTGAAGAACAAGGATTGCTGATTGTTGAAGTATTCATTCCTCCCATGTTCCCCCTCACCGACTTTTCCTCTCTTTCCGGCCTCCACTACCTCAACACCGCCGCCGAGAGCATCCCGCCCACCTGCGTCAACGAGGCCGTGACCGAGTACATGACGCACAAAGGCCTCGGCATGCGCGGTCGTGATTTCCACATGCCCCGCGTCGAGGCCTGCCGCGAGATCACCGCCAAGCATCTCGGCCTCAGCACCGAAGAGGTGTCATTCTGCTCCTGCAGCTCGGAGGCTTACAACCTCCTCGCCTCCGCCTTGCAGCTCAAAGCCAGCGACGAGGTCATCGTGACCGATCTCGATTTCCCCGCCGGTGCCACGCCTTGGCTCACCGCCGCCGAAAAACCCCTCACAAAGCTTTGGAAGCATCGCGGAGGTGCGTTGAGCCTCGACGACCTCGCGCCGCTGCTCAATGAACGCACCGCGCTG
>JBILVU010000266.1:0-3574 GCA_044370285.1 Prosthecobacter sp. | reverse complement strand
ATGGAAGGCAGCGTCTTCCCCGGCACGCAGCGTGAGTATCAAATCTACCTCCCCGCCGGACTCGATCAGTCGAAGCCCACCGCCTTCATGGTCTTCCAAGACGGCGTCATTTATCAAGCGCCCGTCGTCTTCGACAATCTCTTCGCCAAGAAGGACATCCCGCTGTTCATCGGCCTCTTCATCAAGCCCGGTATCGTTCCTGCGGCCAATGACAACGCCCTGCCGCGCTTCAATCGCAGTTACGAATACGACAGCATCACACCGACCTACTCGCAGTTCCTCATCGACGAGTTCCTGCCCGCCATCGAGGCCAAGCACGGCCTCAAACTCAGCACCGATCCGAATCATGCCGCCATCTCCGGCAACAGCAGCGGCGGCATCTGTGCCTTCATGGTCGCCTGGCATCGCCCCGACCGCTTTCGACGCGTCTTCACCGGCGTGGGCACCTACGTCGGCATTCACGGGGCCGATCAATTGCCTGTGCTCGTCCGCAAATTCGAGCCGAAACCGCTCCGCGTCTTTCTCCAAAGCGGCACCGGCGATAACAACCTCTATTGCGGCGACTGGTGGATGGCGAACCAGATGATGGAGCGCAGCCTCGCCTGGGCCGGTTACGACGTGAACCACGCTTGGGGCGAAGGCGGCCACAACCAAAAGCATGCCTCGCAAATCTTCCCCGAGGTGCTGCGCTGGCTCTGGCGTGACTGGCAGACCGACATCGAAGTGAAGGCCAACCCGAAGGGCGAATCGAAGTGGAAGGGGTATGAGGTGGTCGGTGAGGGGGATTGGGAAGAAGTGCCGATTGCGAATAGGAAAGGAGGCATTCAAAAGCTGGCGTCAAACTCGCGTGGAGACGTGCTTTGGGTGGATTGGGATCCGACTGGAGAGAAGGCACTTCTCGTCAAACTGCCGCTTAAAGGTGCTCAAAGCGTGTTTGCTTCGATGGACTCGATCTATGGCGTGCACGACGTTGTTTTCGGAAAGAAAGACTCTGTTTACGTTTTGGTTTCCAACAAATCGTCAAACGATCAGGTTGTGAGGATTGACCCAAACGGAATGAAAACGGTCCTAAAAGCTGCCGAAACGAATGATGCACTTCTCGAGCACTTTGGCTCAGTGGTGGGTTTGGCGCGAACGGGTGGCATTGCCACACCGTCACCATCAGAAAGTCCTTGGAATTCATGGTCGAAAGGTGCGTTTGCAATGTCACCCGATCAATCATCCGTGTATCACATAAATGGTGCTATTAACTCGAATGTGGACGTGGGTCAGAATCGTGCGGATGGCTCATTTGCGCATGAACAAAGCTTCCATCAATTACAGCCAGATTGGCATGGAATCATTATGGGTAGTGGCATGTGCGTGGACACCAAGGGCTGGCTCTACGTCGCCACCGCCCTCGGCATCCAGGTTTGCGATCAGGCCGGACGCGTGAACTTCATCATTCCGACGCCCAAGCAGCCCTACGACGTGTGTTTTGGCGGCAAAGACCTCAGCGAGCTGTTCATCGCCTGTGACGACACCATTTACAAACGCCCCACCAAGGCCAAAGGCGTCGTCAGCGGCCAGCAGGCACCAATCAAACCGCCCGCTCCAAAGCTTTGATTGTCCCTCGCACGGAGGGGAAAATCCTTTTGCAGCGGCTGGGTGGGACGGCATACTGCGGCCCCGCCTTTTCCCTCGGCGGCTCAAAACCCCACCGAACCTCCCAACCATGCCCACCTACGATTACGAATGCCAGAGCTGCGGCCATCACTTCGAAGCCAGGCAGTCCATGAAGGACCCGCATCTCACCGATTGCCCCCAAGAAAGCTGTGCTGGGCCCGTGAAGCGCAAAATCGGCGTGGGAGCCGGCTTCATCTTCAAAGGCTCCGGCTTCTACATCACCGATTACCGCAGTGATTCCTACAAAGCGGCCGCGAAGAAGGACTCCGATAGTTCATCGAGTAGCAGCAGCAGCTCACCGACTCCGAGCACGCCAGCGCCTGCCGCCGCTCCCGCGAAGGCTGCCACCACGGCCTAAGGATCACCCCATTTTTCTGATCACCTCTGCCACACCACGCCGCTGTGAAACGCACCCTCTTCCAAATCCTGCGGCTGGTGCTTCTCAGCGCCCTTGGTGGTGCTGCGTGGGTGGCGCACCGGCCTGAGCCGCTGCCAGCCGCTGCTCCCTTGGTGGAAAAAGGCAAAGCGCCCGATCTCCTCGATGACCTCCGCCAGGCCTCCATCAAGCGGGCTGGTATCTTCGAGGTGAAAGAGGCCGATCTGAACCGCTATCTCTCCAGCGTGCTCCCCGGTCGCCTCGGCAGCACACTGGAATCGTGGATCAATATCGTCGATGCCCGGGCAGATCTAGAGCCGGGGAAAGCCCGCATCATCCTCGTCTGGAATATCCTCGGCCATCCACGCACGGCCAGCGTGGACCTCGTCGTCCAGCGCGTGGGAGATCATTTCCACGTCGAAATGCTCGGCGGTGCTCTCGGCCATCTCGGGTTACCACGCGGCCTCATGCGCCCGCTGGAGCCTTCACTCCGCGTCGTGGCCGATGCGCTCGATCCCGAAATCCGCGCCCTCTTTCAAATGACCCAAATCACCGTGGCGAAAGACAAGCTCGTGCTCGACTCCCGCTTCACCTCCACATGAAAAACCGCCTCCTCATCATTGTGCTCGTCACCGGCGGCCTCGGCTTGTTCGGAAGGCTCTCGCTAGCACAAAACGCCGCGCCCGCACCACCTCCGCCGCCCCAGGTGAGCAAGGACAAGGCAGCCGCAGAAACCGCGGCTATTCAGGCACCCATCATCACCGCGCCACCCTCGGTTTCAAAGCTCTCCGCCCCCCGCCCCGCAGCCACGGGTAAGCTGCTCACACCAGCCAACGCCCCCTCCGGTGCTGGCATGAAGCTGCCAGACGTCCGCGTTGCCCCCCCGAATGCGGGCGGCACACTGAAACTGAACCCACCGCCTGCCGATTTGCGTCCGCCCTCCACGCGGAATTCGCCACTGCCGCCGGTCATAGAAGCACCGCCCACGCCGCCCGTCATTCCACGAGCCTCACCTCCCCCAGCGCCACCTGAGCCACCCGCCAGCATGACGAAGGATCAGGCACTGGAGGCCGTCACCAAGAGTGGTCAAATGGGCATTGAAGCGCCGCGCATTGCCACACCTTCGGATAAAATCCCCATCGTCAGTTCCACGAGTGCCAGCGGGCAGTTCCGCGTGCATGGGAATGAACTCTCCCTGCGCAGTCGCATGTCCTCACACCTCGATGAGATCGCCGGTGAACTCCGCGCCGCTTTGAAGGATGGCGAAGCGCATGTCATCCCGGTGAACGTGCGCCTTTCCCAAGGTGCCGAGGCCATCAAACTCACCAGCGCGGGCACTCCACCAGTCAGCGTCCAGATCACCGAGGTCGAGGGCGGAGGCTTTCATCTCCAGATGAACATCTGCGATGTGCCCGCTCTGAAACTAAAGGACATCCGCCGTGAAACCGTGCGCATCCTGCTCGCCGAGCGCATCCTCCGCGGTCATCGCACTGCCACCCCGCCGAAGGAACGGCTGCTGCTGCCAGATTGGAT
>JBILVU010000050.1:0-37561 GCA_044370285.1 Prosthecobacter sp. | reverse complement strand
CGCCTGGCGCATGCCGTGGAAGAAGCAGTCGCTCTTCGCCGCATGGCGGCAGGCGGCGCTGGTGGATGCCACGCCGGAGCTCATCGGCTTCAAAGGCTTCCGCAAGGTCGTCACCGGCCTGCCGGAGAGCACGGCGGACGCAGTCAGCATGATGCTCGACCTGCTCGGTGTGCCCGCAGCGAAGGTGGAGGACTACCTGCATCGCCTTTTGATGACGCTGCCCGGCTGGAGCAGCTACGTGCAGTATCAGGTGCGCGACAAGGCGATGCACGGCACGCACGATGAATCGCTGCTCGACCTGCTCGCGGTGCGGCTGGCCTTTGAGACGCAGCTCGCGCGGCAGTTTGATGATGCCGATCTCAAAGAAGAGTGGCTGCACAACTTCGCCTTCGAAAAAGCCGCGTCGCAGGACAAACAACTCCTCTGGCATGCCGCGCTCGAACTCGGCTTCCAGCGCGAGCTTTGCACGAAGATCACGCAAAGCGCCGCGCAGGCTCCCAGCGAGCCCAAAGTGCGCTCGGCGGTGCAGGCGGTGTTTTGCATCGACGTGCGCTCCGAGGTCATGCGGCGCTCGCTCGAGGCCGCATCGCCTGAAATCGAGACGATGGGCTTCGCGGGCTTCTTTGGCATGCCCATCGAATACATCCCCTTCGGCCAGCGGCATGGCAGCTCGCAGGTGCCCGTGCTCTTCACGCCGAAGTATCGCATCCGCGAGCATCTGCCGCAGGCCACGCCGGAGCAGGAAAAAGACGCCCGGCGGAAGCTGCAGGTCGGGCGCCGTGTCGCGCACTCGTGGAATGCCTTCAAAACCTCGGCGGTAAGCTGTTTCAGCTTCGTCGAGGCCGCGGGCGTCGGTTTCGCGTGGAAGCTGGTGAAGGACGGCTTTCAACTCGGCAAACACGACTCACACAGCTGCTCCTCCTGCGCTGCGCCAAATCTGCACGAGCACAAACGCCTCATCCCCGATCCGCTCGATGATACCCAGGCCGAGGCCGGCATCCCGCCGGAGGACCAGGTGCAGCTCGCTCTCGGTGCGCTGAAAAACATGGGCCTCACCTCCAATTTCAGCCGCCTCGTCATGCTCTGCGGTCATGGCAGCAACACCACGAACAATCCGTATGCCGCCGGACTCGATTGCGGTGCCTGTGGAGGTCACGCCGGCGATTCAAACGCCCGCGTCGCCGTCGCCATCCTGAATCAACCGATGGTTCGCACCTTGCTGGAGGGCGAAGGCATCCGCATTCCGCAGGACACACGCTTCATCGCCGCCCTGCACGACACCACCACGGATGCGATCACGCTTTTCGATGCCGACAAAGTGCCGCTCTCGCATGAGACGGACCTTTTGCAGCTCCAGCTCTGGCTCGACGAAGGCTCGAAACGCTGCCGCCAGCAACGCGCCGCCAGTCTCGGCCTCGCCAGCGCCGAGGAGGCCGAGCTCGACCAGCTCATTCACCAGCGTAGCCGCGACTGGGCGCAGGTGCGGCCCGAGTGGGGCCTCGCCGGCAACGCCGCCTTCATCGCCGCGCCACGCGAGCGCACGCGGCACCTCAATCTCGGCGGCCGGGTCTTTTTGCACAACTACCGCCACAGTGCCGACACCACGAAAAGCACGCTCGAGCTCATCATGACCGCGCCCATGGTCGTGGCGAACTGGATCAACCTCCAATACTACGCCAGCACGGTGAACAACCGCCTCTGGGGCAGCGGCAACAAGGTCACGCACAACGTCGTCGGCACCTTCGGCATCCAGCAAGGCAACGGCGGCGACCTCCAGGCCGGCCTGCCGCTGCAAAGCGTCCACAACGGCGAAACCTGGATGCACGAGCCCGTGCGCCTCAGCGTCCTTATCGAAGCCCCCCGCAGCGACATCGACGCCGTCATCGCGAAACACGAAAGCGTGCGTCAGCTCGTCGAAAACGGCTGGCTCCACCTCTTTGCCATCGAGGACGAAGGACAGGTGATTGTGCGGCGCGACACGGCTGGAATCTGGAGGTAACCTGCTTCAGCCATGATCGTCAGCTTCTACGACACGAAACCCTATGACCAGCAAGCCTTCCGCGAGGCCTCGAAGGACGCGGAAGGCATCGAATGGCGTTTTCATGACTTCCGGCTAAATGCGGACTCTGCCGCCACGGCGGCGGGAGCGCAGGCTGTGTGTGTGTTTGTGAATGATCGTGTCGATGCGGCCTGCATCCAGGTGCTCTCGGAGCATGGCGTGCGACTCATCGCGCTGCGTTGCGCGGGCTTCAACAATGTCGATCTCGCCACCGCGAAGGCGCATGGCATCGCGGTGGTGCGTGTCCCAGCATATTCGCCGCATGCCGTCGCGGAGCACACGGTGGCGCTGCTGCTCACGCTGAACCGCCAGATCCACCGCGCCTACAACCGCGTGCGCGATCTCAATTTCTCGCTGCACGGCCTGGTGGGCTTCGATGTGTTCGGAAAGACCGTCGGCATCATCGGCACGGGAAAAATCGGCCAGGTGACCGCAGAGGTGTTTCGCGGCTTTGGCGTGCGACTGCTGGGTTATGATCCGCTTCCCAAACCGGAGTGGGCCGCCTCCTGCGGGCTTCAGTATGTGTCACTCGACGAATTGCTGGCGGCGAGCGACATCGTGAGCCTGCATCTGCCGCTCACGCCTCAGTCCAAGTATCTTATCAATGAGCAAACCGTGGCCCGCATGAAGCGCGGAGCCTTTCTCATCAACACCAGCCGCGGCAAGCTCATCGACACCACTGCCGTGATCGACGCCTTAAAGACCGGCCATCTCGGCGGCGTGGCGCTGGATGTCTATGAGGAGGAGGAAGGCATCTTTTTTGAGGACCACTCCGGCAAGCCGCTGCAAGACGACGAGCTTTCCCGCCTGCTGACCTTCCCCAACGTGCTCATCACCTCGCATCAGGCCTTTTTGACCCACGAGGCGCTCGCTCAAATCGCCGGGACGACACTCGACAACCTCCGCCGTCTGCAAACCGGCATGGCATGGAAGGAAGGCACGACGCTGTGAGCACCTCATCCATTTGCTGATTGCCGGTCATTCATTTCAGAATGACCTCTCATCGTTGACTGCGACCACTGCCCACAATCTCGCCGCCTGTGATGCTTTGAAGCTCACGGGCGGGTCTTTTGAAAATGGACTCACCAGCGCTGAGGCGGCGGAACGGCTGAGACGCTATGGCGAAAATCGCGTGAAGGTGCGTGGTGGAACGTCGGCGTGGCTGCGGCTGGCGCGGCAGTTCACGGCACCACTGGTGCTGGTGCTCATCGCGGCGGCGGTGGTCACGGGGTTTCTTGGCGAGTGGGTGGATGCCTCGGTGATCTTCATCGTGGTCGTGGTGAATGCGATCGTGGGCTTTTTGCAGGAGTCGAAGGCGGAAAGTGCCCTCGAAGCCCTCATGAAGATGGTCGTGGCGGAGGCGGTGGTGCGGCGCGATGGCAAAAAGATCCGCGTGAACAGCGTCGAACTCGTCCCGGGTGACATCGTGATGCTCGCGGGTGGTGATCGCGTGCCGGCGGACATTCGGTTGCTCGAAACGAAGAGCCTGCAGATCGACGAATCCTCGCTCACCGGCGAATCGGTGCCTGCGAGCAAACGGCCGGACCCTTTGCATGCGGACACGGTGCTCGCGGATCGCGTGAACATGGCCTACGCGGGTTCGCTCGTTGCTGCGGGCACCGGCACGGGCGTCGTTTGGGCCACGGGGGATCGCACGGAGACAGGGCGCGTGGCTTTTCTCATCGCGGAGGCGGTGGATCTCACCACGCCGCTCACGCGGAAGATCGCCCGCTTCAGCGGCGTGCTGCTGTGGGTCATCCTCGCGCTCGCGGCGGCTTTGTTTGCCTATGGCGTGCTGGCGCGCGGCGGCAGCGTGATCGAGATGCTGATGGCGAGCGTGGCGCTGGCCGTGGGTGTGATTCCCGAAGGCCTGCCCGCCGCCATCACCATCGTGCTCGCCATCGGCGTGAGCCGCATGGCGAAACGCCGCGCCATCATCCGCAAGCTGCCCGCTGTCGAGACGCTGGGCTGCACCACCGTCATCTGCTCCGACAAAACGGGCACGCTCACGCAGAACAAGATGACCGTGCAGCGCATCCATGCCGGTGGCGAGACCTTCGAGGTCAGCGGAACGGGCTACGAACCGCGTGGTGACATCCATCAGGGCCAAATCACGATGGATGCTGCATCGAAGCCCGCGCTGCACGAGTGCCTTCACGCCGGGATGCTGTGCAATGACTCCGCCATCATTGAAAAGGACGGCGTATGGAGCATCGCGGGCGATCCCACGGAGGGCGCGTTGCTCGTGGCGGCGGAGAAAGCCGGTTTGCGTCATGCGGCGGTCCATGCCGGCTCGCCCCGTGTGGACATGATCCCTTTTGAAAGCGACCACATGTTCCGCGCCACACTGCACGATCATGTGGAAGGCCGCCGCATCTACAAAGCGGGAGCATTGGAGCGTCTGCTGGATCGCTGCACACACATGCTCGATGCGCGCGGCGAGCTCGTCGCCATCGACACGGAGGCGATTCGTGAAGTGGCGAGGTCTTTTGGTTCCAAGGGCATGCGGGTGATTGCTTTTTGCCGCCGCGATGGCTCGCATGTCAGCGGTGATTTTGAGCATCATCACGTCAGCGAGGACCTCACCTTCCTCGGCTTGCAGGGCATGATCGATCCGCCGCGCGAGGAGGCCATCGCTGCTGTGGCGAAGTGTCAGGCAGCTGGCATTCGCGTGAAAATGATCACGGGTGACCATGCCGTGACCGCGCAGGCCATCGCGAAGCAGATCGGCATCGCCGACGCGGACACCGTGCCCGCCATCAGTGGTCGCGAGTTGGCGGAGATCAGCGATGCCGACCTGCCGGAGATCGCGGACCGCACCGCTGTCTTTGCCCGCGTGGCTCCCGAGCAAAAACTGCGCCTCGTGCGGGCTCTGCAAAGCCGTGGTCACATCCTCGCCATGACCGGCGACGGCGTGAATGACGGCCCCGCTTTGAAACAAGCCGACATCGGCATCGCCATGGGCATCACCGGCACCGATGTGGCGAAAGGCGCGGCCAGCATGGTGCTCACGGATGACAACTTCGCCACCATCGCCGCCGCCGTCGAAGAAGGTCGCGGCGTGTATGACAACCTCATCAAGTTCCTCGTGTGGACGCTGCCGGTGAGCGTGGGTTTCGCGCTCATTTTGCTCACCAGTGTCGTTTTTGGCCTCACACTGCCGACGCTGCCGGTGCATCTGCTTTGGGTGAATTTGACCACCGCGATCTTGCTCGGCCTCATGCTCGTTTTCGAGCCACCGGAAGCCGACATCATGAAAAGGCCGCCGCGCGATCAAAAGACGCCCATCTTTGATTTCTCCATGTTTATGCGCACCGGCCTCGTTTCGATGATCATGCTCGCCGGGAGCTACTGGGTGTTCTTTTACGAGCAAAACAGCGGTGCCAGCATCGCCGCCAGCCGCACTGCCGTGGTGAATGTGGTCGTCGCCGTCGCCAGCGCCTACCTCATCAGTTGCCGCAGCCTGCGCCGCAGCATCTTCAGCATCGGCTTCTTCACCAATCCGCGCCTGCTGCTTGGCATCACCCTTACCGGCCTTTTGCAGCTCGTCTTCACCTGCGCGCCGATGATGAATCGCTTCCTGCACACTGCTCCCATTGAAGCCAGTGCTTGGCTACGCATCTTTGGCGTAGCTCTGGCGGCGCTTGTCGTCGTCGAAATCGAAAAGAAAATCCGCGCTTCCTGATGAACCACTCCGCCACACCTGATGAGGCCCGCTTTCGACTCCTCGTCGAGAACATCGGCGATGTGTTGTGGTTCAAGGAACTCGATCCGCCGCGCTTTTCATATGTAAGCACCGCCTTTGAGCGCATCTGGGGTTTTGGCGTGGATGAGCTACATCGAAGGTCGGCGCTGTGGGATGAGTGCATCCATCCAGAGGACCGCAAGGCGGTGCGTGAGGCGCTGCAGCAGTGGTTCGATGGTGCAAAGGCCGATTATGAAGCGCACTACCGCGTCATTAGTCGAGATGGTCAGGTACGCTGGATCGCGGATCGCGGCATCATTCTCGGACGCAGGGACGGCAAGCCGTATCAGATCGGAGGCATTGCCCGCGACATCACCGAGCGTGAGGCGGCGGAGGCGGCCCGCAAGAGACTCGCCGCCGTCGTCGAATCCTCCGACGACGCCATCATCACCCTCGATCTCGATGGCGTGATCGAGACATGGAATGCCGGGGCTGAGCGGATTTTTCAATACTCGGCCGAAGAAGCCGTCGGCAAGCCGGTGTCGTTTCTGCGCCCGCCGGAAGCAGAGGATGACGAGGCTGTCTTCCGCCGCTACATCCGCCGAGGCAAGCGCATTGAGCACTACGAGACACGGCGCGTTCGCAAAGATGGCCGAATCATCGACATCTCAATCTCCATCTCACCGCTGAAGGATGCAGCGGGCCATCTCACCGGCTTCTCCAAAATCTCACGCGACATCACGCAGAGAAATGTGGACCGCCGCATGTTTGACCGCTTGCTGGAGGCCGCGCCAGACGGATTCGTCATCCTGGATGCGCCGGGCCGCATGTGGCTGGCCAATGCGCGTGCGGAAAGACTCTTCGGCATCCCGCGCAAGGCCATGATCGGCACGGCCTTCGAGATGATGCTCGCTCCGGGCGAGCGTGATCGCTTTGGCAAGCTGCGGCAGGATTTCCTGGCGCGACCTGAGCATGCGGAGCGATTTCGTGGCATGGAGCTGGCCGGGCTGCGGAAGGACGGAAGCGAGTTTCCGATGGAGATCAGCCTCAGCCAGGTGGAGACGCCAGAAGGTGCGCTGATCATCATCGACATCACCGACATCACCGAGCGCAAAACCGCCGAACAAACGATTCGCACTCTCAACGCCGAGCTGGAGCTGCGTGTGCAGGAACGCACCGCCGAGCTGATGGAGCAGATCGCAGCACGGCGGCAGCTTGAGGATGAGATTCTGCAAATCAGTGAGCGCGAGCAGCGCCGTATCGGTCAAGATTTGCATGATGATCTGGGCCAGCAGCTCGCAGGCGCTTGGATGCTGGCGGAAGTGCTCCATCGCACCCTGGAGGCAGAAAGATCCCCGCAGAGTGCCGCCGCCCAAAAAATGGGCGAGCTGCTGCAAAAAGCCCTCTCGCACACACGCGGCCTCGCACGCGGACTGCACCCCGTTTCACCGGAGCAGGGCGGTTTTGCGCGTGCGCTGCAAAACCTCGCCGCACAGTCCAGCGAGCTGTTTGGCGTGAAATGCCGCTTTGAATGCCGCGAGACCGCGCCCATCCAAACTGAGACTGCGATGATGCATCTCTATCGCATCACCCAGGAGGCCGTGAGCAACGCCGTGAAACATGGGAAGGCCAAAAACATCCGCATCCGCCTCACCGCAGCCACTTTGACCATCACTGACGACGGTGCCGGAATCAAAGCCACGCTCCCAGGAGATGGCATGGGCCTGCGCATCATGCGCTACCGTGCGGAAATGTGCGGCGGCACGCTCAGCGTGCGCAATGGCCGAAGCAAAGGCGTCGTCGTGTCATGTGAATTTCCATCAACAAACAGCTATGCCGAAGAAAACCAATCAACCCGCATTGCCACCCAAAAAGCGCGTACTCGTCATCGATGATCATCCCGTGTTCCGCGCTGGATTGACCGCGCTCGTGAACCTGGAGACCGATCTCGACGTCTGTGGCGAGGCGCATGATGCCGTGCAGGCCATGACCGCGCTCGAAAGGCTCCAGCCCGACCTCGTGTTGCTCGATATGAGCCTTCCCGGCAAAAGCGGCCTCGAACTGCTCAAAGACATCCGCGCCTTCAGCCCGCGCACGCCTGTGCTTATCATCTCCATGCATGACGAGACGCTGTATGCCGAACGCGTCATCCGCGCCGGAGGCCGTGGCTACATCATGAAGCAGGAAGGGCCGGAGAAAATCATCCACGCCATCCGCCGAGTGCTCAGCGGCGGCATTGCGGTGAGCGAGGGTATTTCCTCCCAGATTCTCGACGCACTCTCCGGCGCGAAGAGCGGCGCGTCCTCAGTCAGCACGCTCACCGATCGTGAGTTCGAGATCTATCGCCTGCTCGGCCAGGGCAAAGAGCCGCATGAGATCGCCCGCGTGCTGCATCTCAGCATCAAGACCGTGGACACGCACCGCATGCACATCCGCCAAAAGCTCGGCCTGCGCAACGCCACCGAGCTCATCCACCACGCCACGCGCTGGGTCGGTGAGCAAGGATGACCCCGCCTCAGCGCTTTGCTGAGCATCGCAGGGAAAGCCTGCCCATTGAGGGTGCCGGCATGAAAAGACATGATCTTGCCCATGGAAATCGGCGAGCCAATCATAAGCAGAGCGTCACGCAGCAGCGATGACACCATCGCCTCCTTTTCGGTCATCGCCGTCCATGACGGCTACCAGGCGGAAATGCAGGTGAATCAAGCGTTCGCTTGGCTGCACCAGTGCTTTCGCGCCGATCTTCGGATGTCCTTTAAAGCATGGACTTTTGAAAAGCTGGTGTCCGCTCTCGACATACGCGCCATGTCAGTCCGTATCGGCACAGAGGCGGACATGATCATCATCGCCACCTCCAGGGCTGAGCCTTTGCCAGACCATATCAAACGCTGGCTAGACTCCATCACCTGGCAGCAGTGTGAGGACAGAGCCTTAGTCCTAGCTTTGGAGGAAGATGCCCACTCACCCTGCGCGCACACGAGCGCTCTCTGTGAGGATCTGCAGCAGTGGGCAGCGCGATGGCATGCCCAGCTCATCTGCTGCGCAGGCATCCATCATCAGCCTAGCCGCCAATCCATTCTCCGTCGCATCAATGAACGGTTTCATCACGTCCCCACCTCTAGTCCCGGTCAGTCCGACATGAAGCCAGCCGCAAACATCCCCCTCACCATCCACCAAACCATGAACCAAAACCAAACCATCTTGTCCCCGGCGCAGATTCAAGAAGTTCGGGGACTCGCTTATCATCTCTGGCTTCAGGCGGACCGCCCCGCTGGCAAGGAGATCGACTTCTGGCTTTGCGCAGAAAAGCAGGTCATCCAGACCGCTGCTGAGAAGGCTGTGCATGAAACCACCCTCAACGCGGCACCTGCCGTGAAGTCAGCCACCAAGAAAATCAAACCAAACACCAAACACACGAAATGAAAACCTGCCTCGCCCTCCTTCTCCTCCTCACAGGCCTGCTCGCCTCATGCAGCAGCTATGAAATCAAGTCGGCGAAAAACGAGGAGCACCCCTGTTACAGCACCTGGCATTGGCATCCCCATAACTCCTGATGCTGTCACAACAGCCGGCAGGAGCCTTCCGCCCAACCCCACCGATAAAAAAACCTCGGCGGCTCCTGTCGGCACCCTTTTCCACCCACACTTCACCAACAAACAGACTTATGATCATCCAACTCGACTGGTTCGGCTGCGCCCCGCGCTCCAAATGGGAATCCCAAATTCATCAGACACTTGAGCAGTTCGTCGCTCTCAAGCCCATTTCCCGCGCCGTCGTGCGCGTTGAGCAGCAGCCGGAGAAAACCCCGCGCTACCACCTCTCTATGATGCTCAGCATCCCTGGACCTGATGTGCTGGCGCGCAGCGTCGGGCACACCTTCGACGAGGCGCTGCTGAAGCTCCAGACCAGCGTGCAAAAAACTCTTGCCACGCGCCTCCTCAAAGCCCGCCAACTCACCGGTGCCGCGCGTGGCGTGAAGCCCGCGTACCGCGGCTGACCTCCTTATCCAATTTACCCATCCACCAACCACCATGATTTCCAATAACCTTCTCACCGGATTCAATCTTGCCTCCGCTGTCACTTTGCTGTCTGCGGTGGTGTTTATTGGCAATGAAACCAGCAGTTCGGCAAGCGCGCAATCATCGGCCGCCTCTCAGAGTGCGCCGCTTTTCGAGAGCAAGGCGGCGAGGGCCTTGAGTCGCGCTGAATTGCTGCCGCTCGAAGCCATCGCCAGACGTGCCCAATCCATGATGGAGGTGGCCTCATTCACGCCCACGCGGGTTTGGCCGCATGGCGTGCGCGATCGGCAGGGCCGGCTCGGCATCTTCGTGAGCAGCGGACGCCCCATCTTGCATGATCCCACGCCTGCCATGGTACAGGCCAAGGAGGCATGGGTTGTTTTTGGCCTGATCGCAGCCGTGAAGTACTCGGAAGGCAGCCAGGTGGGACATGTCGCCTTTACCGACAGCAACGGCGAGACAGGCGAACGCTGGTACTATGATATCAGCATGGCTGAGGCGCGGGAGATTCACGAGTTAATGGTACGCGGCATCCTGCGGCCTGAAAATGCGTTCAAGCTCATTGAGGCTGCGTGGCAGAAAGTCACTCCGCAGCACGAGTACGCCGTGAATTAAACCGCCGCTTTATGCTTTCATTCAAACGAACGAAGAATGCCAAAACATGAATTGGAGCGAAACAAAAGCCCGGCTCATTTGATAGGCACATGGACCTCCTCAACGCGATTCAATCGAACCTGCTCAGCCCGGCGGTGCTGTTTTTTGTGCTTGGTGTCTTCGCGGCGGTCTCGAAGAGCGATTTGAAGTTCCCTGAGTCGCTCTACACGACGCTGACGATCTACCTGCTCATCGCCATCGGCTTCAAAGGCGGCGTGGCGATCCACGAAGCGGGCATCGGGGCGGTATGGCTGCCAGCTCTCGCGGCGATGGCGCTGGGCGGGCTGATCCCGCTGTGGACGTATCCGGTGCTGCGAAAGCTGGGCGGATTCAGCATCGCAGATGCCGGAGCCATCGCGGCGCATTACGGCAGCGTGAGTGCAGTCACTTTTATCGCGGCGACGAACTTCCTCAAAAGCATCCACGAGCCTTTCGAGAGCTATGCCTCTGCCTTTCTCGCCGTCATGGAATCGCCCGCGATCATCGTCGGTGTGATGCTGGGCAAAGGAGCCTTCGGCGGGAAGTTTTCGCTGTCCGATCAAGGCGTGCGCCATGCGCTGCGGGACGCCGTGCTCGGCCGAGGCGTGCTGCTGCTCATCGGCGCGATGGTGATCGGGGCGCTGAGCGGCAAAAACGGCATGAACTCGGTCGAGGGATTCTTTGTGACGCCGTTTCAAGGTGTGCTGGCTTTGTTCCTCCTCGAAATGGGCATGGTGGCGGGGCGCAGGTTGGGGGATTTGAAGAAGGTCGGTCTCTTCCTGCTGCTCTTCGGCCTCATCGCGCCAGTGGTGCATGGTGCGGCGGGTGTATTGCTCGGCACCTGGGTGGGCCTGAGCACGGGCGGGGCGATGCTACTGGGCGTGCTGGCCGCGAGCGCGAGCTACATCGCCGCGCCCGCTGCGGTGCGCCTGTCTTTGCCGGAGGCCAATCCGACCTACTCACTCACGGCTGCGCTTGCCATCACCTTTCCCTTCAACATCACCGTTGGTGTGCCGTTGTTCTTTGAAATCGCCAAACGTCTCCAGCCATGAACCTGCATCCCATGAAACTCGTGACCATCATCTGCGAGGCCATCCTCGAAGAGCGGGTGGTGGAACTCCTGCGTGAATCTGGAGCGCACGGCCACACCGCCTTTAACGTGCGCGGCAGCGGCCATCAGGGTGAGCGCACGGCGGACATCGCCGAGACGGGCAATGTGCAGATTCAGGTCATCGTGAAGCCCACCGTGGCCGCTTTGATGCTGGAGCGGCTGCACCATGAACTCTTCGCCGACTACGCCATGGTCGCCTATGAAAGCGATATTCGAGTGATGCGGCCGGAGAAGTTCTAAACCCTCAACTCGCATGTGGCGGCAGGCGCTACCCAGCGAGTAGAAAGGAAATTCCGAGCTTCGAGATACTCTAACAGACGCTTTGAAATAGTGGAATCGTCAAAGCATGGTCTTGGGACGAACGTTTTACCATGCCACACAACCAAGCCCCCCTCTCTGTCACGCTGCCCAAAGACATCACCGCCAGCATCGCGGTGTTTCTGGTGGCGCTGCCGCTGTGCCTCGGGATCGCGCTGGCTTCGAATGCGCCGCTCTTCGCCGGTTTGATCTCTGGGATCGTGGGCGGGATCGTGGTGGGGATTCTGAGTGGCTCGCACAAAAGTGTGAGCGGACCGGCGGCAGGTCTGACGGCCATTGTGGCGGCGCAAATCGCTCTGCTGGGCAGTTTTGAGGCGTTTTTGGCGGCGGTGGTGATGGCGGGGGTGATGCAGATTTTGATGGGCACGTTCCGACTGGGTTTCATCGCGTCGTTTTTCCCGATGAGTGTCATCAAAGGGCTGCTGGCGGCGATCGGCCTCATTTTGATCCTGAAACAGATCCCGCACGTTTTCGGTCATGACGCGGATGTGGAGGGCGAGATGAGCTTTGAACAGCCGGATCATGAAAACACCTTCACGGAGCTGCTGGCAACGCTTTCGGACATCCTGCCCGGCGCGGCGCTGATCGGCATCGCGTCCGTTTTGCTGCTGGTGATGTGGGACAAGGTCAAGGTGCTCAAAAAGCTACCGGTGCCCTCGGCACTGATCGTGGTATTCGCAGGTGTGGCGATCAATCTGATCCTGCGGAAGATGGGCCACGCGTGGGAGGTGAAGGCATCCCACCTCGTGCAAGTGCCGGTGGCGGCGGATGTGAAGGCTTTCCTCGGCTTCCTGCAATTCCCCGGCGTGGAGCACTTCAGCAATCCGCTTGTCTTTAAAGCGGCGATCACCGTGGCGCTGGTGGCCACGCTGGAGACGCTGCTCAATTTGGAGGCCGTGGACAAGATCGACCCTGATCAACGCCAGTCGCCACCGAACCGCGAACTCGTGGCGCAAGGCGTGGGCAACATGCTCGCGGGTCTCATCGGCGGTCTGCCTATGACGAGCGTGATCGTGCGCTCCTCCGTGAACATCAACGCGGGTGGCAAAACCAAGCTCAGCGCCATTCTTCATGGCTTCATGCTCATCGTGTGTGTGATGACGATGCCGCACTGGCTCAATGAGATCCCGCTTTCGGCGCTGGCGGCCATTTTGATCGTCACCGGCTTCAAGCTGGCAAGCCCGAAGCTCTTCAAAGAGATGTGGAGCGAGGGGATTCCGCAGTTTCTGCCCTTTTTCATCACGATCGCCGCCATCGTGCTCTCCGATCTGCTCACCGGCGTGCTCATCGGCCTCTGCGTGAGCATCCTTTTCATCCTGCACAGCAACCTGCGCAATCCGATCCGCCGCGTGCTGGAAAAGCACACCGCAGGTGATGTACTGCGCATCGAGCTGGCAAGCCAAGTCAGCTTCCTGAATCGCGCCGCATTGGAAAAAGTCTTCTACAATGTGCCACGCGGCGGGCGTGTGCTCATCGACGCACGCAACACGGATTTCATCGACCCAGACATCCGCGACCTGCTCTCCGATCTGCGGGACAAGACAGCACCGGCCCGTGGAGTCGAGATGAGCTTCATCGGGATGAAGGACCACAACTTCATCGACGATCATGTGCAGTTTGTCGATTACACCACACGTGAGGTGCAGAGCGGCCTCACACCGCAGGCGGTGCTGGAAATTTTACAGGCTGGCAATCAACGCTTCCTCGCCGGTGAACGCATTGAGCGTGATTACAGCCGTCAGATCACCGGCACATCGTCAGGGCAGTTTCCGATGGCGGCCGTGCTGGGCTGCATTGATTCGCGTGCGCCAGCGGAGGTCGTCTTTGACCTCGGCCTGGGTGACATCTTCAGCGCCCGCGTGGCTGGAAACATCGCCACGAGCGAGCTGCTCGGCAGTTTGGAATACGCGACCGCAGTGGTGGGATCAAAGCTCGTCGTCGTGCTCGGCCACACGAGCTGCGGCGCGGTGAATGCGGCGGTCGATCTGCTCGTGGCAGCCAAGAAAGCCAGCGAGGCCACGCCTTGCGCCAACCTCGACAGCCTCGTCACGGAGATCCAGCAAGCCATCAATCCCGCCACACTGAAGAAGCCTGATCAATGGGCCCCCGGCGAAAAAGCCGCCTACACGAACGAGATCTCCCGCCTGAACGTCCTCCAAACCATCCAGACCATTCGCAAGCGCAGCAGCACGCTGAATAAGCTCGTCGAAGAAGGCAAGATCGCCATCGTGGGTGCCCTTTACGACGTCACCAGTGGTGAGGTGAGCTTTTTCCAGACCGCGGAGTCCAGCGTGGCAAAGCTTAACGTCCCGATGGTGGCTGTGGCGTGAGTTTTTGCTGGGCGGAAGAGCTTGGGGGCGTTTAGTCTGGCTCTCCCATGATTCCCATCGATCTCACAGGCAAAGTCGCGCTCATCACCGGAGCTTCCCAAGGCATTGGCGCAGAAGTCGCCCGCACGCTGCATCGGGCAGGAGCCACCGTGGTGATCAATCACCTCGGCACGGCGGGCACCACGGCGGATGCGCAAGCACTCGCGGATGAGCTGAATCTTCTCCGCACGGACAGCGCCAGCATCGCGGCGGCAGATGTCTCCAAGGCGGAGCAGGTGCAGGTGATGATGGGAGAGGTGCAGTCGCGGCATGGCGGCCTCGATTTCCTGGTGAATAACGCCGCGATCATCAAAGACCGCACCCTCGCCAAGATGAGCTACGAGGAATGGGACGCGGTGATCGGCGTGAACCTCAGCGGCGTGTTTTACTGCTGCAAGCATGCGCTGGAGATCATGCGCGAAGGCGGGGCTTTGGTGAGCTTTGGCAGCATCGCGGCCATTCAGGGCTTCTTCGGCCAGGCAAACTACGCCTCCGCCAAAGCCGGTGTGCAGGCGATGATGCGCGTGCTGAGTCGCGAGGCCGCCCGGAAGAACATCCGCGCCAACGCCATCGCACCAGGTGTGATCGACACAAGCATGGCCGCCACGATTCCTGAGGCGGTGAGGGCCGAGATGCTCAAAAACGTGCCTTTGAACCGCTTCGGCACGACTGCCGAGGTGGCCAACGTGGTGCTCTTCCTCTGCTCGCCGCTCTCCAGCTACGTCACCGGCCAGACGATCGAGATCAATGGCGGCTGGCGAGGCTAACCACCGACCGGTTTGAGGATCACCCACGTCGCTCCCCAGGAGCCGCTGGCTTCATCGGCGGGGTAGATGACTTGCTGGACCTCGGGGAGCTTCGCGAGGATGGCGTGAACGCCGGTGCGCAGGGTGCCGGTGCCTTTGCCGTGGATGATTCGCACACGCAGGATGCCTCGCTGGCGGCATTCATTCAGATACTCGGGGATGAGGCTGCCGATTTCGTTCGGGCGAAAGGTGTGCAGATCGAGCTCGGGGCCGATGGGATGCTCGATGATTTCGGGGATGGTGTCGTCATTGCGGTGCATCGCTTCAGTCCTACTTCTCGCGAGTGAAGATCATTCGTGGAACGAAATCGCCGTCAAAGTAGTCGATGGACAAGCTCAGCAAGTCTCCTTTCTGTCGCAATCTTGGGACATTCATCGGGTCGGGTAGTTCGCCACACGATAAGTAGAGACCATAGAACTCGCTGGTGGCGGTGCTTCCAAGCGGGGAGATCGTGAAGGAGCCGGTGCCGCTGCGGAACTCCTGGACAAAAAAGGCACTGTTGCTCGACTCGGGCACCAAAGGGACTTTGTGGAGCGTCGCTCTACCATTCTGTCCGAGTTCGATAAAGGCATCCTTGGCTTGGTCCGCGATTTTTGAGTCCGTCGGGCTTCCGAAGAGGGTGGAACTCAGACGGTAACGACCTGCCACTTCGGATGCGGCGGGCTCCTTGGTCACTAGCTGACCATGTCGATCACAAGATGGCAACAGAACGGCCAGTAAGGCGAAGGCGAGATAGTCGCGTGCTGTGAACTTCATTTTAGTCATCTGGCAACAAAAGCTCATACCGCCGCGATTCGGACTTCGAAGGTGGTTTCGTCTTCGTAGGAACTGACGAGCTTCAAGGTGGCGTGGTTGGCGCGGGCGAATTCGGCGGCGATGTTGAGGCCGAGGCCGAAGCCGTCGGTCTGGCGGTTGTGGGCTTTGTCGCCGCGGAAGAAGCGCTCAAAAAGGCGCGGCTGGATCTCGGCGGGGATGGCGGGGCCGGTGTTGGTAAGGGTGAAGACGGCCTCGCCTTCCTCGCGGGCGAGGCGCAGGCGCACGGTGCCGGAGGGGCGGTTGTATTTGATGGCGTTGCTGAGGAGGTTTTGGAAGACCTGGCGCAGGAGGGCGCGGTCGGCATGCACGGTGACAGCCGGTTCGATCTCGGGATGCAGGGTGAGTTCGGCGGCTTCGCAGAGGATTTCGCCGTCTTCGATGAGGCGGGAGAGATCGGCGCTGAGATCGTAGGTTTCAGGATGCGTCGGCAGGCGGCCGGCATCGGCCTGGGAGAGCAGGAGGAGGCTTTGCGTGATGGTTTTGAGCCTGGTGGCTTCCTCGAAGAGGCTGGCAAAGCGCTCGTGCTCGGCGCTGCCGGGCGTGGTGTGGCGCAGGGCGTCATCCAGGCTGGCGAGCATGATGGCGAGCGGTGTCTTCAGCTCGTGCGAGGCATCGGCGGTGAAGCGCACGGCCTGCTGAAAGCTGCCTTCGAGGCGCTGCATCATCTCATTGAGCACGCCGATGAGCTGCGCGAACTCGCGATCATCATCGCGGCTCAACGGAATGCGCTCAGCGAGGTCGCTGGCGGTGAGACGCTGGGCGGTGGTGACAACGCGTTCGAGGGGCTTCATCGCTCGTTTGGAGGTCCACAAAGCGGCGAGACCGGCGAGGGCGAGGGCGATGACGGCGGCTCCGGCATACCAAGAGCCCATGCGATTCACATCCGCGTAAAATTCACGCAGCGAGAGGCCGACGAACATGGTGTAGTGCGGATTGCTGAAGGCTCCCCAGCGCCAGTCCACGCCGCGAGAGCGGGCGGTGAACATGACCGGATCACGCACCATGGGCATCTGAGGGCGGAAGCGGGCGGCACGGCTGCGCTGCTGGCCGTGCGGAGGGCGTGGTTCCAGGCGCGGCAGGCCGAGCAGCCCGCCGAAGTCGGCATCGCGGGCTTCGGGCGGTGGTGGATTGTCGGCAGGAGCCGGCGGGGCGTTGCGCAGCTCTTCCTCGGTGGGAAAACTGCTGCGGAAGTAGGTATCGAGATCGTTCGGAGCACCCTGCGTGCTGAAGATGGTGGTGCCCTGGGCATGCTCTTTGACGACCATGACGATGGGAGCCTCGCCGCCAGCCGGGGCAAAGACGGCATCGCTGATGGTTTGGAATTCTTCGACGGTGGTGCGGGGATCGACGCGGTTCCACATGCGCTGTGCCTGCGCCGTGATGCGGGCATCCACGCTGCGTTCGAGCACGCTGCTGGCATACCACCACGACGCGACGCCGAACGCGGCCACGAGCGAGCCCGCGACGAAGATCGTCTGCATGGCAAGGCGGATGCGGAAGCTGCGGGTGGAGGCCGGTTGGCTCATCGGCGCGGAGTTTCACGCCAGCGGCGCGGCCATGCACGCAGATAAATTCCTTTTAATGAGCCACCGGGGGCTGCCGTCATGCAGCACGGCTCAGATACCGGCAGTTCAACCACCCCGACCGCTGCCATGAATGCCTCCGTCCACTCCGCCACCTCCTCCACCCACGACAGCGCCGCCGGTGACACGCTGTATCGCCGTCACTTTGCCTCGATGTGCGCCTTTGCCCGTGCTCGCGGCTGCGAGATGCATGATGCGGAGGACGCGGCGCAGGAGCTTTTCGCCAAACTGGTGGCCCAGGGCCAGATCGAGCGTGCAGCGGCCATTCCCGACAATGGTGAGCAGGCGGCCTTCGTGCTAGCCCGCATGCGCACGCTGCTAATCAAGCGCTGGCAATTCCGCACGCGGCAGCGCCGTGGCGGCGGCTGCGTGTGCTTTTCCCTGCATGACGATGAAGGCCAGTCGATCGATGTGCCCGACGACCATGCCACGCCGGACCGCGAGCAGGACCGCGACTGGGCCCGCGCCGTGCTGGACCGTGCGATGAGCCGGATGAACGAGGAACTCTGCGCCACCGGCCGCCGCGAGGTGTGGCAGCGGCTGGAAAGTGATCTCGTGGACGAAACGCCTCAGCCAGAGGCGCAAAGCGGTGCCCTCCGCGTGGCCCTCTGCCGTGCCCGCCGTCGCCTGCGGGATTTCATTCGCGAGCAAATCGGCTCCAGCACAGAAGAGGCGGCCCGGATGCTGGGTGCAGCGCTGGTGTGAGAGTCACAAAAGCCGTGACGGCTTTTCAGGCACGTCGCGGCTGATTTTTTGAGGTGCTGAATCAGTTCACCGTGATCTGTCGCGGCTTCGCGGTCTGTCGGAGCGGTAGGGTGATGGCGAGCACGCCGTCTTCGAGCTTCGCGGTCATCTTTTCCTCATTGACCGGCGTGTTCAGGCGCAGGCGGAGGAGGTAGTTGAGCGCAGAAAGCTCGCGGTGGAGGGCCTTCAAGCCCTCGCGGGCATTCGAGGTGCGTTCGCCGCGGACGGTGAGGAGGTTGTCCTCAAGGTTGAGCTTCACGCCGCTCTTTGGCACGCCGGGCATCTCGACACGCACTTCGTAGGCTTCGGCGTTGCCGTTGACGTGGTAGAGCGGTTTGCGGAGCGATTCAGTGACGCCGGAAGGGGCGGTTGGAGCGCAGGTGGAAGGGGTGCAGGTAGCGTTCATGGTGTTGGAGAGGTTAAAAGTGAGAAGTCAGAGGTGAGAGGTTCAGTTCAGCTCGATGCTGCGGGGTTTCTTGTTCTCGGCTTTGGGCAGCGTGAGGTTCAGGATGCCGTCTTCGAGCTTGGCGGTGATGGCTTCGACGTTGACGCCGTCCGGCACGGAGATGGAGCGGCTGAGTGTGTGGCTGCTTTCGCTCTCGCCGTTCTTTTGGCGCTTTTCGGCGGTGACGGTGAGCAGGCCGTTGTTCAGCTCGATTTTGACATCCTCCTTCTTCACACCGGGCACTTCAAAGTGAGCGTGGTAGGCGTCTTTGTCCTCGTGGACATCGACGGCCAGCTTGTCGGACGTCACCCCAGGGAGGACTTCGCCGAGGTGGCTGAAGAACTGACCCAGCGTGGGCATGCCGGCGAGGGGATGGCGGAACCACTCGTCGAAGTCGGAGACACGGGCGAAAGCGGAGGGATGGGTGCGGAGGAGTTTCATGGCTTGGATGGGGTTGGTTTGGGTTTTGGAGTTTTGAGTTCCGCATCCTGTCCCTGCATCCGCCGTGCCAGACCATGCCTCGCAAGGCTGGAAGCCTTGATTTGACAAGGTTCCAGCGATTTGAGCGCCTTCCGATGCCTGGTCAAATCGTGGCTCGTTGTGCCAAAACAAGCCGTTTACGGCACAACGATGTGCCGTTTATGGCACAAGGCCTCACGAGATCTTTTTGACGGCCATTTTCTTCTTCATCCGGATGTTCAGCATCTCGACGAAGATCGAGAAGCCCATCGCGAAGTACACATAGTTCTTCGAGAAATGGACCTGGAAGCCCTCCGCCACCAGCGTGGTGCCGATGAGCAGGAGGAAGGACAGCGCCAGCATCTTCACGGTGGGATGCTCGCTGATGAAATCACTCACCGCACCGGCGAAGACCATCATGAAGCCTACGGAAATCAGCACCGCGCTCACCATCACCGTGATGTGATCCACCATGCCTACCGCCGTGATCACCGAGTCGAGCGAGAAGACGATGTCGAGAATGGCGATCTGCACCAGGATGGCGCCGAGAGCGGCCTTGGCGGTCGGCTTTTTGGCGTGGCCGTCGTCCTCCTCGTAACCTTCCACCTTGTGATGAATCTCCACGGTCGCTTTGTAGAGCAGGAAAAGGCCGCCGAGGATCAGCACGAGGTCCTTGCCGGAGATGTCATGGCCGAAAGCGGCAAACAGCGGCTCCTTGAGCTGGATGACCCACGAGATGCAAAACAGCAGCAGGATGCGGGTGAGCATGGCGAAGCCCAGACCGAGGAAGCGGGCCCGCGGACGCTCCTCGACTGGCAGCTTGTCCACGAGGATCGAGATGAAGACGATGTTGTCGATGCCGAGCACGATCTCCATCACCGTGAGCGTCACCATGGCCACCCAGGCTTCGGGGCTGCTGATCCAGGAAAAGTCGAGGAAGTTGATCGCGGCGAGCGGCAGGGAGGTGAGGAGGTTCATGCGGGGTGTGCGGGTATCGTGCCATACGCCTGCCGCAAATCCAACGATGCAGCCATTTTGCACCCTGGGGCCGTCGAGGCTTGATCGCGAGGCCTCGCGGTCTAGATAGCGGCCCGCATGCGAAATCTCTTTGCCGCCAAAAACCTCATGAACTGGCTCCTGGCCTTCGTTCCGATCGCCGCCGTTCTTGAATTCACGCACGCCAGCCCCGTCGCCATCTTCATCACCTCGGCCATCGCCATCATTCCGCTCGCCGGTTGGATGGGCCGCGCCACCGAGCATCTCGCCGAGCGGCTCGGCGAAGGCATCGGCGGCCTTTTGAATGCCACCTTTGGCAACGCGGCGGAATTGATCATCGCCATCATGGCCATGAGCAAGGGCCTCCACGGCGTCGTGAAGGCCTCCATCACCGGCTCCATCATCGGCAACCTTCTCCTCGTGCTTGGCCTCAGCTCGCTGTGCGGCGGCTTGAAGTTCAAAACGCAGAAGTTCAATCAAACGGCTGCCTCGCTTGGTTCCACCATGCTGGCTCTCTCCGGCATCGCCCTGCTGCTGCCAGCTGTGTATCACTTTGTCGCCGGGCAGCATGCAAACGCCCACGAGCAGGATCTGAGCTTCGAAATTTCGGTCGTGCTGTTCATCGTGTACATCTTCAGCCTGATCTTCAGCCTGAAAACGCACACGCACCTCTACGTCGGCGAACCAAATGCCGATGAGGAGCAGGCGCTCGGCACCCACGGCTGGAGCAAAGGCAAATCCATGCTGGTGCTCTTTGTGGCGACCGCTTTCGTGGCGCTGATGAGCGAATTCCTCGTCGGTGCCGTCGAGGAGGCCTCGCACACGCTCGGGCTCACGGAAGTCTTCGTCGGCGTCATCCTTGTCGCCATCATTGGTAACGCGGCGGAGCACTCCACGGCCGTTTTGATGGCGTTGAAGAACAAGATGAACCTCTCCCTGAACATCGCCGTCGGCTCCAGCCTCCAGGTGGCGCTCTTCGTGGCTCCGGTGCTCGTTTTTGCCAGCTATGCCTTCGGCAAGCCCATGGACCTTATCTTTACGCCAATGGAAGTCGTCGCCGTCGGCGTCTCCGTGGCCGTCACCGCCCTTATCTCCCAGGATGGCGAGTCGAACTGGATGGAAGGCGTTCTGCTCCTCGCCGTGTATGCCATCCTCGGCCTCACGTTTTATCAATTGCCAGCTTGATGGCAAAGCGCGGGCTGCGGCGAGCGTTTGCGTGTCACCACCATGAACCGCCGCCAGTTCCTCCAAACCTCCGCCGGAGCCGCTCTCACCTCCTGCGCCTCGCTGAGCGATCCTGATTCGCTCATCATCGATACCCATCAACATCTCTGGGATCGCCGGAAGCTGAATCCCCCCTGGCTCGGCGGCGCTCCCGAGGTCCTGCGGCATGATTTTCTCACCGCCGACTACCAACAAGCCTTCGCCGGCCTCAACGTGAAGGCCATCTACATGGAAGTCGATGTCGCCCCGAGTGATCACACCAAGGAAGCCGATGGCATCGTGGCCCAATGCCGCGCTGGCAACACACCCACCATCGCGGCGACGATCGGCGGGCGACCTTCCTCGTCCGATTTCGAGAGCTATGTGAAGCGCTACGCCGGCAACGGCCTCGTCAAAGGCCTGCGCCAGGTCCTTCACGGCGGCTCCACGCCCGCTGGCTACTGCCTCAGCCCCGATTTCATCCGTGGCGTGCGCACGCTCGGCCAAAACGGTCTCAACTTCGAGCTCACCATGCGCCCCACCGAGCTTCATGATGCGGCGAAGCTCATCCAGGAATGCCCGGAAACCCGCTTCGTCCTCGACCACTGCGGCAACGGCGATCCCAAAGCCTTCAATCCCAAGCTCGGCCCCGGTTTGAAGCGAAGCTGCACCACCGATGAATGGAAGCGCGGCATCGCCGCCGTCGCCGCCTCACGCGCTGATGTGATGTGCAAGATCAGCGGCATCGTCGCCTTCGTCCCGCCGGGCCAATGGCACGCCGAAGACCTCGCGCCTGTCGTGAATCACTGCCTCGATACTTTCGGCCCCGACCGCGTCTTCTTCGGCGGCGACTGGCCCGTCTGCCTCCTCGGCAGCCCCGTCCGCGGTTGGGTGGATGCCTTGAAGCAAATCATCTCCTCACGCCCCACCAGCGAGCAGCGCAAGCTTTGGAGCGGGAATGCGATCCGGTTTTACGGGCTGAAGGTCTAGGTCCGCTCCAGGCACAGCTACACGTTCTTCACCTTCCCAGCTCAAGCCGTTGCGCAAAGTAGGCTGGCAGTCCGGCCTGGGTGATCGCCTGCTGCGCACCGACAATGTCATAGGGCACGCGTCGCCACAGGATGTCCTGGGTGTCACGACGATAGATGGCATAGCAGGCGCGTTCGTCGCGATCACGCGGCTGGCCCACGGCTCCCACATTCACGAGGCACTTGCGGTTCGGCTTCAAAGCCTCAATCGAAGTGATGTCCACGCCAAATTCATCACCCTCCACCCAGAATGCAGGCGAGTGCGTGTGTCCGATGAAACACACCGGACGCGTCTGGTGCGGGAAACTCAACGCGGCGGCCTCCGCAATCAGTACATAGGCCCAGCCGGCAGGACCGTGAAGGGTGGCATGAACGGCCTCATAGTCTGCCGCCTGAATTGCCAGTGGCAGAGCAGCCAGCCACGCTTTCTGCTCCGGTGATAAGACGCCCCGTGTCCACTCGATGGACTGGCGCGTGGCGTCCTTCACGCCATCCAGTCCAGCACCAGTGCTCACCATCGCATCATGATTGCCCTGCACACAGGGAATGCCGTGCTCCATCAGAAGATCGATGCAATCACCGGGGCTGCCACCATAGCCGACCACGTCGCCGAGACACACGCGTTCGTTGATACCGTGATCTGCCATGTCTTTCAGCACGGCACGAAGAGCATGGGCATTGCCATGGATGTCACTGAAGATCGCCACCGAGTTGTTCATTCCCGCTCCTACCAATGACGCGGAAAATCGTCAACCCAGCGCGGATACGCTCGGTGCATCCCGGCGATTGCCGAACCAGGCATCCCGTGCCAGACATCGCCCATGACCGATGCTGATACACTGTTTCGTGAGTCGCTGCCGCTGGCCGACAAGATCGCGGGCGGCTACGCAAACATCCCCGGCATGACCGCTGATGACGTGCGTGCCGTAGCTCATGCGGCGCTGCATCGGGCGGCGCTGGCGTTTGATCCAGCACGCGGGGTGTTTGAAGCGTATGCCGCACGGGCCATTCGGAACGCGCTGAACTCACTGCATCAAAAGGAGGCCCGTCATGCCCGGCAGATCGTGCCGGAGGCGGATCTCGCCCTCGCGGCCTTCACCGCGACGGGCAGCACCGCGCCCAGCCAGCGGCTGCCGGATGAGTTTCAGGATGTGTTGAGCCAGGTCCGCTCGCAGGAGAGCCGTCGCGTGCTGGAAAACCTGCTGGCCTCACTGCCTGCACGAACTCAGCAAATCCTCGCCCTCGTTGCGGAGGGGCACAGCTACGCCGAGATCGGCGAGCGGTTGGGCGTCTCGAAGCAGGCCGTCCACAAAGCCGCCGCTGCGGCCTTGGGCAGCCTCCGCGAACAACTCGCCGCGCAGGGCTTTGGCGGACTCGACTCCCAAGGCTTTTTGCAAACCGCGACAAATCATGAGCGCGGCTGATAAATCAGATGTTTTGAGTTCTTGCTTGCTCAGGCGCGCTGAAAATGACAAGTTGAATCCGTCGGAAGGTGAAATTCGGCTCCATGCCGTGTGATGAAGGGCTACGGCCCTGAGTCCTCTACCTTCCGACTTTTCATTTTCACGAGGTCCAGCGGCGGGCGCTTCCGGGTGTGATAAGTGCCGTAACTGGCCTCAGAGGTGTCGTCCGCATCCACCAGCAGGGCCACCTTGGGCCAGATCAGATCCAGAAAACGGTCTTCGTTTTTGGCAAAGAGCCGCTGCACCGCCCAGAGGCAGTAATCCGCCACTTGCAGGCCCGTGCTGCCACTCGCGGGCATGGCGAGCACCTCCACCGTGGCATCGGGATAGCTGCCAGCAGCTTTCTTGGAATGCTTTTGTGCATGCAGCAGATGCTCGCGCAGAGAGCGGGTGCGGGCCTTGCCCCGGCTGGCAAAAATGACCTTGTAGGCCGGTTCGGTGTGCAGCTTCTTGTCAAAGAGCCGCCGCACCGCGCTGTCATACAGCTCGCTTGGGGTGTAGCGATAGGTGGGGTCGCGCTGGTTGCGCTGCACCACCCGCCGATGCACGGCGGCCATGGTGCGGATGATGCCGTAAAAGTTGAACTCGTGGCGCAGCAGCACTTTGAACACCTCCCGCCGCACCTCGGGAAGGTCGTCCTTCGCATGGAAGAACAGCGCGGTCTTGCCGCCCTCCGGTAGCATGGAGGGCACGCCTTTGAAATAGGGATCGGCCAGCAGCGCAGCCCGGAGTTCGGTCAGATCCTGCTCCAAAGCGGGCAGATCAATGAACTCCACCATGCCCAGGATAAAATGATCCTGCACCTTCCCGCTGCCGATCAGCACCCGTCCCCTGGAGTCAAAAATCACGCCATCGCCGCTTTCATCCACAAAGTAGTGATGCGGTGACGCTGTCGTGGGGAGTTGGGAATCGGCCGCCGTCATGAATCATCATCCATCGGGATTGAGGTAACGCCAACGCCTTCTCCGCTTCCAAACTCAGAGAGATCACCGCAAGAGGTGGGAAAGCCGCAGAGAAAGGCATTCCGATTCAGGCTTCTGACCTCTGCAGTTTTCCAAGCTCTCGCGGTGTGTAATTCATGATTTCCCATGCTCCTCGCTCCATGCCCTTTGCCCTTCGCTTCGGCAGGCCGCCGCCGCGGAAAAAACGCAGGCCATGAGCCGGGCGCAGGTGCTCGCCTTCTTCCACAAGGACAAGGCCCTCGCCGCGCTCGCGCAGATGCGTCAGGCTGCGCCCCAGCGCGTCAAGGCCACGGCCTGAGGCAGCCTGTGCGGATTCTTCTGCGGCAAAAAGGCAGCCGCTGTAGTGGGACCAAGGCATCGACGGCCCGGAACTCGTGCGCCGCTCGGCGGACAGCCTGCTGGCGATCCGCCCTCTCGCTATCCCCAACCGCCTCGTGCTGCGTCTCGGCTTGGAGGAGTTTCTGCCGCATCCACTCGGGCAGACTCTCAGCAAGGCGCTGGTGGAGGAACCGAGAATTCGACGCAATTTCGTGGATTGAAAGCGCGTCGGCGGGTATCCGGTTATACCGACTCGTCTCAAACAAGAGAGGATAGCTTTTTCAATAGTAAGGGATGATCAGCCAGCCTTGTGCCTGCGCCCAAGCGAGGTAGAGAACGGCCTGGGCGGGGAGTTGCCATGGATTTTGAGCGTTTGCGCCAAGGCCTCCGCCGAGGTGGATTTCCTGGAGGGGGTTGGAGCGGGCGCGGCGGGTGGTTTCGGGGTCTTTTCCATCCCGGCAAGCTAGCGCAGGTCGAGTGCGAGTTCAATCATGTGCCGATCGGCTGGTCTCTCACTGCGGCGTCGCGTTGCTTGTCCTACGGCGAGAGTGCTCTCTCAACAATCGGGCCGAGTCCTTTTTGTCCTGCTGCAGCTCAAAGATCTCGGAAGGTGTCAAGTCGGTCGAAAGTTGCGCTGTGACGGCCTTGGGAGCTGGTGAGGGTAAGGGCGTTTTCGGCGATTTCATTAGACTTCAGTACGCCCTTTAACTGAGCCATGTCAAAGATTGCCTGCGCTTCGGCGCTTCCAGGCTTATGCGCCAGATTTCCAACGTAGCCGCCCTGGAGGTTGCTGGCCGATGAGGACGCGGCGTTGCGAGCCCTGTCGATCAGGAGCGTCTGAGTCCGGCGGCGTGCTTCTGCGCTTCGAGTCTGCTCATCTCCCGCAAATGCTCCACTTGTGCCAATCGCTCGGCGGAGGTGGTTAAGGAGCGTTTGGAGTTGAGCGCGGCTGCTTCCTGCCACGTCGGCAGGCGGGGTGTTGGCAATGGGGCGGCGTTTTCCATGGAGTCAGTGTATAACTTTATCGCTGCTGCCTTTCGAGTGTATTTCTACAATTGTGCTGTTCAAAGTTGGTGCATCCGTGAAATGGCCCATACTGCCCGTTTCGAGGCTCGAATATCCCGATTCTGGCAAAGTCGGCACATCTGTTACATAGAACTGTTTGTTCCAAATGCCGATCAGGGAGATTGTCGAGGTCGAAACTGAATCCTCCTCCTACGTCAGCCCAAGTTTTGAAAATGCTTCCGAAAAGGGTCCCAACTTCCTCGGCTAGCAAGTCCCGCCGTATTTTCCAAGCTGATCGGCAACCAAGGCACCCAGCGACTAAAACCTGCCCAAAAATCGCGAAATGAAGGCCTGAAGATTCACACTGTGGACAGCGCAGGTCATAGGTGTCTCGAATTGATTCGCAGTCCGCAACCGAGCACTTCGCATACCGCTCAAATGTTGCTTTAACTTTGGTCAGTCTGCTATTGGTGCGTCGCCAGTGTGCGCGCCGCATATTGAACCTTCTCAAATTCTTTTGTTCCGGCAGTCGCTCTCTGACGAGTTCGTGATCTGGAAGCATCCAATGGTGAACGATGCAAAGGCAAGTGAGGTTCTCTAACGCATGTGAGCCGCCATTCGCGATCATTTCGATGTGATGTACGTCAAGACTTTCAAGGTTGGGGCAACCTGCAACCTGACAGCGAAACCCATCACGCTGTTTTACCTTGTCCCTGCGAGCATCCCAGTCGGGCGGATAATCTGAAGCGCCATTTTCGCCTCGGTAATGAGTAAACTCATCGTAAACGACGCCAGGCGCACACCTGAAAACAGCTTCTTGAGTTCTAGGCCGGTCCTCAGTGGTTTCTGTTGACCCACGCTGATAATCATTTGCTTCACGATCACGGTACAGGTTCTCGTTGAGCTTGTTGATTTCGGGCGTCCAAGGTCGGAACTTGGGTTTCGGAGGCTGTTTGGGGCCGTAGAAGTGGTCCCAAACCCCGATCAGGACGAAGATGACAATAACAACGAGAATCCACATGGCTTAGCAATGCGTGTGAAGGTGGTGTTTTAAGGTTTCAGACGGCGCGGCCATCTGGAGGGGGCCGCCCGTCAAATCCTGCGCAGCTTCTTCTCACGTTCAATCCACTCGTGGGTTGCAGCCAATAGACCTAGATTCCGCAGGTGCTCATCTGGCAGCATCAAAAGCCACTCGATAAAAATCTCGTTATCGGGTGAAACAAGCGCAGCAACCTTCGTGTGGCATGTCGCCTGAGAATGGGTGGTGTGAAGCCGGATGTAGTCCGCTTCGCTAATCAGCTTTTGCCATTCCCCCAAATCCAATCCTCGCGGCGGATCGCAGATGGCAGATGGGTGAAAAGGAAGGGATTCACCATCCCAGATCCACTGGAGCCCACAGTTTTCGTCCCATGACGCGTCCTCGAAGTCCCATGGGCCGATCTTGAGAGAGCCGATTGTCAGGAATTCAGAATCTACCTTGATTGAGGGCAACGAGGCCAAGTCAGATGACAACTCCTTGCTTGCACAAAACCCGCACGTCTCGATTTGGAAGGCACCCAGGCGCATTTCAGCAAGCTGCTCCCGTTCTGAAACATCTGGGCGGTATTCCAGCTCTGTGAAGGGAACGGCATTCCCATCCAAAAAGTCCTGCATGAAGAAAAGCTTCAACATAGCGGTCCCGAGTCTGATTTCTCGGTCGACCTCGGTCTCTCTGCCGCTGGGCCATTCATGAATCTCGATTTCTTCTTCCTGTGAAATGATCTCGCGTGAAAAAGAGCGACGCCGCGAAGCGAATGGCAGCTCAATCTCGAGCGTCTTGCGGCTCTCAAATAAAACTTCCATCTTCACATGGATTGGCTGTGCCGGTGTTGGATCAGTTTGTGAAGAGTGAGGTGGCCGCTCATTCTGCATCGGGCTTTGTGCCACCAAGGGCCTTCCTGGCATCAACAACACGACCCACGGCTTGCCAGATGACTGGAAATAGATGGAGTCATACCCAGCTTCACAAAGCAGCTTCGTCAGCATGTCTCCGAATAGCGGAGGGGTCCATTTCTCCTGGCTTAGCCTGTTGGAGCGATGAGCCGCCACTTTGCACAACTTCAACCATACGGAATCATCCTGTCGAATGTCTCGAAAGACCAGCGCCGGGTCGCTCTCAAAATACACAGGTTCGTTGACCACCAGCAACGCATGTCGGGGTGGAACAAAGGCATGGCGTGCAGGCACTCGCGCGCTGCCGTTGGTATCGAAAGTTTGCATGGACAAATACACGCCATTGCCAGCGGGAGTGCTCTCGTCGCCATTAAAGCCGCCGAAGCCTTCAAGACGATAACCATACACATGCTTGCCATCTGGATGCAGTTTCCAGTTGGCAAACAGGCCGTAACATGCGGCAGACGGTAGAATGAAATCAGTTTCATGGATGACGTCCATGTCAGCCAGCCGCCTGCTTTCCGCGTCATCTTCGATCCGTTTCGACAGTGAATGCTCTTTATCCACTCGTTGGATGAATTCTTCCTGTTCTTCGTAACTGGAAAACGAATCATCAAAATCCGCCTCTGCGTCTTCATTGTCTGGTTCGGGAAAACTCATGTATGTTGTCCAGTTTGATCAGTCCACTGTCAGGAGCCTCAACACGATCTGCAAATGTTCTTTCTCGTGTGAAGAATCACATGCCTTTTCCGCTGGTGGCGGCGTGGAAGGCAAGCGCTTTGCGCAGACCCGCCTCCAGGCTGGCGAGCGAGGCATCGCGCACGGCCTGGCACCAGGCGTCGAAGGCGGCACGCTGTGCGGGCGAGGTGTCGCGATGCGGAACCCAGTCCATGCTGCGGGTGTGGACGCGGAGGAAGGAGCGCAGCGAGGGCGGAACTTGAGCGTAGCTTTCAAAGCTGAGGCCGCCGCGCTTCTGCCGCATCGCCTCGCGGCTGGTCCTCCAAACTTCATGCTGCAAGGCACGGGCCTCCAACGGAGTCAGGGCCTCGTTTTCCAGATGATGCCACAACGGGGCGAGATCGCGGTCGAGTAGGATGTCGGCGGTCAGTTTGCCACCGCAGAAGTGCAGGTAGCAAATGAGGTAGCGCAGCGAGCGCTCGAACTGGCCGCAAAGCGCCGCGTAAGCCGCGCCGGAGTGCCACAAGGTCGGCTGTTTGCAGTTCGCCGGATGCCGCACCCAGCGGCGGCAGAGCTGCAAGGCCTCGCTCGGAGAACCTGCCGCATTCAAGGCACGGGCCGTTTCGCCGAGAAGCTCGGGATTAGGCTTTTGCATGCGCTGAATAGCCTGCTGGCCGATCTCGACGGCCTCGCCTGCCCTGCCTAAGGCCACGAGAATCGCCACGCGCCCGGCGCTGGCGCTCATGTCCCAAGGGCCGCCCGTCGGCTTCACCTCGGCATACCAGTCGAGGGCTTTCGGGTAGGAGCAGGCTTCTTCAAAGGAGGTGCCGTTTTCAAAGGCGATCTGGTCGTCGTCCTTGGCGCGGGAGGTGCGGATGGGAGGTGTGGCAGGCATGGTGGAAAGGTGGTGTTCACAGGCATCTACGGACCCCGTGAAAAATCGTCAACCTGAGTGCCGGAGGGTCGAAGACCTCGCCCCCGTCGTGAATCACTGCCTCGACGCCTTCGGCCCCGATCGCGTCTTCTTCGGCGGCGACTGGCCCGCCTGCCTCCTCGGCAGTCCCGTCGGTGGCTGGGTGGATGCGCTCAAACAAATCATTTCCTCACGCCCAACCAGCGAGCAGCGGAAGCTGTGGAGCGGGAATGCGGTGCGGTTTTATCGGCTCAAGGTTCGAAGGCCTCCCGGAGGGAGGACAGAAATTAGCCGGTGGTGACAACCACCGGATCACCGCAAAACATCTTCAGCTCACAAAACGCGTCCTGAAAGGACGCAAGAAGGTCGCTTGGCGAATGAAGCATCCCAAACGCCGATGAGGGCTTCTCGCGTCCTTCCAGGACGCCGTTCAGAGGTGTGAGACGCATGGGGTGATCCGGGGGTTCTCAGCCGCTTCGCGGCTTTCACCCCCGGCTAATCTCTTGGCTCCCTCCGGGAGCTGGACTCTCTTGAGATATTCTGCTACTTCACCGAAGATATCGATGAAAGTTATCTACCCATCCAACAAAACGGTCTCTATCTGGATTGGAACCTTCTCGTCTGAGTCAGACTTTGATTTAACGGTGGAGACCGCTGTCGTGCCAGTTCTTGGCCTGCCCGTTGCTATAGAGTCAACCTGCGAAATCAGTTTTGAGAGCGAACCCGTTGCGATCCATGCGCTCTTAGGAGGATTTTCTGGGTGGGAAACATTTATCGAGGCTGCAAAAGCTTCAGCATCTGTCTGTGGGATACAAAAGGCCAATGCAGCTCTAGTTTGCTACTATATCTCATGCATAGACGCACCAGCCAATTGGCAGACTTTGAAGTTCTTGGGGTCGTTCTCGGGATCCGACAACGATGGATGAAAAAACCGAGGAATGACCCGATAGCTTATCCGATCATTGGGTGTGGTCCTCACTTCTTCACCACCCCAAGCACCTGAAGCTCGTGAATGGACCAGAAGGTGCCTTTGGCTTCGCCGAGTTGCGAGATGCGGATGGATTTGGCCTTCAGGGGCTTGGTGAAGAGGTAGTCGATGACTCCGGCTTCGCCCTCGCCTTGCAGCGTGGGCTTTTCCCATTCGGTACCGTGGGTAGAGAGTTCGATCTTGTATTGGCGCGGGTAATCGCCACGGGATTTGCCGGTGTCGAGGATGAGGCCGGTGATGTCGGTGGGCTCGGGGAGGTCGATTTGGAACCACATGTCGGGGCTCTGCGGCTTGCGAGTGTCCCAGCGGGTGGCGAGGTCGCCATCGATGGCTTTGGCGACTTCTTTGTCATTGTGACTGGCGGTGAGTTTCCACGCGGCGCGGTTCGGCAAGGGCTGCGGGTAGAGGGCGCGGAGCTCTTCGATGGTCCAGGGCGTGGTGCGTTGGGCGAGTTCTTTGCGCAAGGCGGCGACTTCTTTGTTGGTGATGAGCTTGCCGCTGTTGCCAAAGGCTTTGCGGATATAGCTGGCGACATCGGCGATCCATTGGTCGTTGTTGGTGGCCATTGGGACCATGGCGGCTTCGTAGGTTTTGCCGTCGATGGGGCCGGCGAGGCCATTGAGCATGACACGCACGATGGCATCGCCCTGCACGGCGGTGCGTGATCCGGCGAGCGGTGGCGCGAGTGTGGCGCCTGCGCGGCCGGCGATGGGCATGCCCGCGCCGTCGAAGCCGTGGCAGGCAAAGCAAAGCGAGCGGAAGATCTCCTGGCCGCGCTCGAGCTGCTTCTTTTCATCCTTCGTGAAGCTGCCGCTGATCTTCGGTGCCTCGACGAGCAACTGCGCGCCGATTTCCTTCACGCCGAGGCTGGCGGAAGTCATGAGCGTCATCTGCGCTTCGTCCTTCCACTTGGGCCAGTTGAGGTGTCTGGCGGTGTAGAGCGTCTGCAGCACCACGGTCGGGTCTTTGTCGGCCTTGAGGGCTTGGATGTCGGCGATCAAAGCGGTGTCGCCTTTTTTGAGCAGCGATTCGGCGACGCGGATGCCGCTGGCGCGGACTTGCGCGTGCTCGTCTTTCATCGCAGCGCGGAGAATGTCCGGCGTGACGGCATTGAGGCCTTCGAGCGTCCAAAGCGCATGCAGGCGAGCGAGGTGATTGTCATGCTTGAGCAGCGAAACAAGCGCGGGGACCACGGATGGGTCGTTTTTGACGATAAGCATGCGCTGCGCGGTATCACGCCAGAAGCCGTTCGGATGCGTGAGATGCGCGACGAGCTGCGCGGGCGTTTCGCCGATCATTTTCGGCTGCGGGCCGGGTTTGAAATCTTTGTGCACGAGACGCCATACGCGGCCATGACCGGCGACGTGCTGCATGCCGGTGGGCTCGATGGCTCCACGCAGGAAGCTGCCGGGCTTCACCCAATTTCCCTCCTGAATGATGCCGCGATACGCATCGACGATGTAGAGGCAGCCATCGGGGCCGGTGGTCATGTTCAGCGGGCGGAAGTTCGGATCGCTGCTGCGGATGAACTCGCTCATCTGCTCCTCATACGGGTTCGCGACGGTGGTGATGCCGTCTTTGATCTCCACCGTGGCACGTCGGATGAGACGACCGACAGGCTCAGGCAGGAAGACGTTGCCATAAAGCTCCTTCGGCAGGCGATCCCCGCGATACACGGTCTGTCCAGCGCAGCCGGTGAAGTGGTTCAAGCGCTTGTCCTCGGGCGAATGGAAGCGTCCGGGGCCGCCCTGAAAATCACCGAGCGCGACGATGGGCCACACGGTGTCGAACTTCTCGCTCTTCTGCTGCTTCACATTGATCGCAGCATACAGAATGGGCGCTTGGTAGTTCCACAGGCCTTTTTCGCCGCCCGCATTGCTCCACCACATTTTGCCGTAGTCGTCCTGCGCCAATCCCCACTGACCGCCATTCGGCGCGGTGTTTTCTTTGAGTGCAGGCTGCTTCTCGCCCGCCCAGCGCAGGCGGTAGCCGTTGTAGGTGGTGTAGATCCAGTTATCCAAGCCCCACACGAGACCACTGGGCTGATGCTCCATGTTTCCACCCCGCGGCCCGCCGACAAACCACGGCGCTTGCTCATCGGCCACGCCGTCGCCATTCGCATCGCGATGCAGCGTGATGTCATTCGTGTTCGTGATGCCGACGAGCACCCGGTCATCCAGCGGCAGCACCATGCGAGGCAGCAGCAGGTTATCGAGATACACGCTGTGCTTGTCGAAGACGCCATCGCCCTTCGTTGATTCATGCAGCGAGATGCGGCTCTTCGGCGTGAGTTCGTCCGTGCCGTCGATGTCCTGCATGTAGGTGCGCATCTCGACGACGTACATCTTGCCATCGCCATCAAAGGCGATCGCCATCGGCTCCTTGATCAGCGGATCGCTCAAAACCAACTCCAACGAGTAGCCATCCGGCAACTGGATGGTTTTCAGCTCTTCCTCCGGCGTCTTGGCCTGGATGGGAAAGGTGTAAGTGGGGTTCGTTTCAGCAAAAGCAGCGGCGCTGGCCAGTGCGAGGCAGGTGAGAAGGCGGAGGGTCATGACGAAAAAATGGGGAGAAGGCTTCTACCACATTCTCACGCCAATTTCCGCACCTTTGACGCTAGACGGCGCATCTTTTCACAAAGCCACCGCAGGCCTCACAACCCGCCGAGTTGGCAGATGCGGTCGAAATGCTTTTTAGACACTTCGGTGATGGAGAGCCGGTTGCCGCGGCGGAGGATGAGGAGATCCGCGAGCGCGGGATCGGCCCGAAGCATGTCGAGACTGACAAACGTGGGGAAATCCGCTTCCCACTTCACGTCGATGAGGAGCCAGCGAGGGTCCTCGCGCTTGCTGCCAGCATCAAAGTATTCCGAGGACGGATCAAACTGCGTGGCATCCGCCTTGGCCTCGCTGGCAATGCGCACGACACCGGCGATGCCCGGCTGCGGACAACTGGAATGATAAAAGAAGCCGAGATCACCCACCTGCATCTCATCCCTCATCATGTTGCGCACCTGGTAGTTGCGCACGCCGTTCCACGGCTCGGTCTTCTTCGGGCGCTTTTTGAGGTCCGCGAAGGAGAAGACATCCGGTTCGGATTTGAGGAGCCAATGCTTCATGATCAGATGGTGATCCGGCGGTTCCGTGCGGTGATGGGCCAGCGGGTGGTGAAGCGACCGTTTTCGATCACATGCGCCTCGCCATGCATGGAGACGGTGGGGCAGACATGGCGTGGGATGCCGTGTAGAGCCTGCCCGATGAGAAACTCATGAGCGCGTTCCGTTTCGAGCACGAGATGCTCTTCACTCTGCATGACCGGCGTGGCATCCGGTAGCTCTTCAAAGCGCACCCGAGGATGCGGATTCTCCGGTGCCACGGACTTGTGGCCAAGGTCGAGCGTGAGGCGGTTGCGGCCGGGCTTGCTGATGACGCGGGCGAGAAGGGCCGCAGCGGGGAGGAAGGGCAGATCGGGGTGCTTGTCCCCATAGCCAAAGTCCCACAGGACCGTCGTGCCGGGGCTCAGCGTGCGGTCCGCATACTTCGCATGCACGGCGAAGGTGGGCGAACCACCTGCGACGAGTTCTTTGACGATGAGGCCCTCACCTTGCAGGCGGCAACGGAACTGATGTACGGCCTCAAACGCGGCATCGCAGCGCTCGCGGCGCACATCGAGGCTCTCATCATGAATGTGACCGTCGTAGGCATGAATGCCGCGGAACTGAAGCATCGGCGTCTCCTTCATCACGCGGGCGAGGTAACCAGCCTCATCCCCTGGCAGGAGGCCGGTGCGGGCCATGCCGCAGTCGATCTCGATGTAAACCCCGAGCGTCACGCGATGCTGCTGCGCGGCGGAGGCGAGAAAGCGGATGCTGTCCTCCGCATCGGCGATGCTGGAAAAGGCGGTGTGAGGAAACTTCAACGCCAGCTCCGCGAGCCGATGGGCATTCGGCCCCACGCAGGGCATGGCGAGCAGCACATCCTTCGCCCCTGCGGCGGCACACATCTCAACTTCCGCGATGGTGGAGGCCTTGAAGCTCGTGATGCCGAGCTGCACCTGCCAGGCGATGATTTCGGCGCACTTGTGCGTCTTCACATGCGGACGGAGACGCTTCGGATCACCGCCAGCGATCTGGATCATGAGCTTCAAATTGTGCTCAATGCGGCTGCGATAGAACAGGAGGGCCGGAGAGGGGATCTCGGCTTCGTTTTCGATGTGGAACCAGGCGGGATGCATATGGATTGGGGTGTCTTTTTCTCTTTCGGCAGGAAGGCCGTCATTCGCAACCGGAGATGGCAGATTGACTTCCCCCCTCGCCATTCGGATTGGATCGTCTTCTCATGCATCTTCTCCTTCTTCCCTTCGGCAGCGCCGGCGATGTGTTCCCCTTCATCTGGCTGGGACGTCAGCTTCTGGCACGCGGACATCGCGTGACGATGATCACGGCCTGTTTGTTTGAGGAACAAGCACGCCGAGCAGGCTTGGAATTCATCTCGTGGGGAAAGGCGGAGGAGTTTGAGGCGATGATCCGCGATCCGAGGATCTGGAAGGTCGGCCAAGGCACGAAGGTGGTCTTCGATTTCGCGGCGAAGGCGGTGGAGCCCTATTTGAAGGCCATCGAAAGCTGTGGGAAAGTCGATTTGATGCTCGCACCGGTCACGGCCTTCGCGGGACGGCTGGCGCGGGAGAAGCACGGCACGCCGCTGATCACCGTGCATCTGCAACCGGCGGTGTTTCTCAGCGTGCATGAGACGCCGCTGCTCCACCCCGCGATGAAGTGGCTGCGAGCGATGCCGGTGTGGTTCAAGAAGGCGCTCTTCTCGCTGCCGAACCCCGTGGATATGTTTGCGCTGCCGAAGGTGCGTCGCATCTGCGAGGCGCACGGCGTGAAGCCGCCCCGCAGCCTGTGGCGTGAGTGGTGGGACTCGCCGGACGGCGTGCTGGCGTTGTTTCCAGCCTGGTTTTGTGCTCCACAGCCCGATTGGCCGAAAAACCTGCTCCAGTGGACTTTCCCACTCGAAGACCTCGCCAAGGAACAACCGCTCTCACCGGCTTTGCAGGCCTTTTTGGCGGCGGGCGAGCCTCCCGTCGTCTTCACGCCCGGCAGCGCGAATGTGCAGGCGGCGCGGTTTTTTGACGTGGCAGCCAAAGCCGTGGCAAAGGTCGGTTGTCGGGCCGTTTTTGTGACGCGGGAGCCGAAGCAAGTGCCCGCGAACCTGCCGCCGCAAATCCATGTCGAGGCGTATGCGCCCTTCAGCACGCTCTTGAAACAGGCGTCGGCATTTGTGCATCACGGCGGCATTGGAACGATGTCCCAGGCCTTCGCGGCCGGCGTGCCGCAGCTCATTATGTACATGGCCCACGACCAACCGGACAACGCCGACCGTGTCGAAAGGCTCGGAGCGGGCATCGGGCTGAGTGTAAGGCTGTTCACCTCGGATCGCGTGGCGAAGGAATTGCGTCGGCTGCTCACGGAGCCAAGTTATCAAGAAGCCACGAAAGGGTTTCAGATGTCGGCAGATGCCGCGGCTTTGATGCGTTGGATCGAAGAACGCGCCGCAGCCTGAAATGACGCTTTTGATTACTGGATTTTTTTCCGCGCTCCGGCGAGATTTTGTCATGCGCACGCTCCTTTGCCTCCTCCTCGCCTTCACCACCTCCCTCGTTCACGCGGATGAGTTTGATCCGGCGGATAACACCATCGTGCTCGGCAAACGCGTGGGACTCATCAAGCCCGGCATGACCGCCACCGAGCTGGAACATGCCTACGGGAAGGACAACGTGAAGCACGAGGACATCCCCGGCGCTGAGGGCGAGACGATTCCGGGCGCAAGGCTGTTTGCCGATACCGACCGCGAGCTGGAGGTGATCTGGGACCCGGAGAACGAGAAGAAGAAAGTGGTCTTCGATGTGCACGTCATTGGCACGGCGTGGAAGTTCGAAAACGGTCTCAAGGTCGGCATGACCCTCGAAGAGGTCGAAAAGATCAACGGCAAGCCTTTCAAAATTTCCGGCTTCGCCTGGGACTACGGCGGCTACGCCAACTTCGAAGGCGGGAAGCTCTTTGGCAAAGTCAGCCTGCGCTTCAACCCGAGCACCGAGGAGATCCCGGAGTATCTCATGGGCGATAAAGAGCTGTCTTCGACCGATAAAAAACTCCGTGCCGCAAAGCCAATGGTCGAAGCGCCGATCTCTGTCTTCATGAAGAAGACGGAGTGATCTCACGAAGCGTCGCCAGCACCGCGTCAATGTCTTGCGCGGTGTTGTAACCATGCACGGCGAGGCGGATGCGGCCGACTTGGTGCATCACGTGGATGTTTTGGGCCAGCAGAGCATCGTGGATGACCTGGGTGTTCGCGTGGGTGAAGGCGACGATGCCGCTCGGATTTGCGGATTGCTCGGGGGCGAGAGTTTGAATGCCGAGATCGCGGAGGCCAGCGTGCAATTTGGCAATGAGTGGATCGGCGTGCGCCGCGATGGCGGGCACGCCGAATTGATCCAAGTAGCGCAGCGAGGCATTCAGCGCATACAGGGCGGCGAAGCTGGGCATGCCGACGGAGAAACTCAGTGCGCCTGCTTTGACGCGGGCGGTCTCGAAGCGGTCGGGATCGAAGGCATTCGCAATGTGATACCAGCCACCGGCTTTGGTGGTGAGACGTGCGGCGGATTTTTTCGGCACGCCGACGATGCCGCCGCCGTGGATGCCGAGGGTCCATTTGTGCGTGCTGGAGATGATCACATCGGCGTCCTGGCAATCGAGCACGACACGCCCCAGCGCCTGTGTGACATCGACGGAGAGCACGGCATTCGGCGCGAGTCGGCGGACGAGGTCACGCAGCGGCGCGAAGACGATGCGGTGGCCGTTGTAGAAGCTGACGAGGCTCACCTGCACCAGCGCGGTGCGTTCATTGAGCAGCGGCGCGAGGTCGTCGAGGCTCAACGCACCTCCGCGATGCTTCCAAAGCTTTGTGAGGGGTTTTTCGGCGGCGGTGAGCCAAGGCGTGGCACCGGCGGGGAAGTCGAGATCGGTC
>JBILVU010000153.1:0-12763 GCA_044370285.1 Prosthecobacter sp. | reverse complement strand
CTTCAGCTCGACGAGCACGGTGACGTGCTTCCCGGCTTGCGCAGCGCGGATGAGGGCGGAGATGATGCGGCTGTTCTTCGCGGTGCGGTAAAGGATCTGCTTGATGGCGATGACATCGGGATCTTCCGCAGCCTCCTCGACGAGCGACAGGATGGGATCAAAGCTCTCATACGGATGCTGCATCAGGATGTCGCCACGCTTGATGGCGTCGAAGATGCTCTCACCGGGCTGGATGGCGGTGCAGGGCTGGCTTTCCCATGGTACCACTTTCAGCTCCTCAAAGCCCGCCAGGCTCGAAATGGCGTAGTAACCGCGAAGATCGAGCTCGCCATTCACTTCGTAGATTTGCGGGCCTTTGGAGCCGCAGAGCTCACGGATGACCTTCACCAGGTTTCGCGGGGCACCGGCCTCGATTTCGATGCGGATGGCCGCGCCGCTTTGGCGCTTCTCCAGGATGGCTTCCATCTCGCTGGCGAGGTCAAAGGCACCTTCGTCGTCGAGGGTGATGTCGGTGTTCCGGCTCACGCGGAAGCGGGCGGTGGCGGTGACCTTTTCGGAGGGGAAGAAGTCGCCGATGAAGAGGCTCACGACGTCCTCGACGTTCATGTAAAGGTGCTCGCCGCCATCGGGATCGGGCACGGGAATGTGACGCGGCAGCGTGGGAGCCTGTGGCAGCACGAAAATGACCTTCCGCTTCTCCGTGTGGCCGTTTTCGCCGTTCTGCACCGTGCAGATGATGACGATGTGCAGCGCCGGGATATTGGCGCGGGGCTGCTCGGCATCCAGAGCCACCGGTGAGAGCACCGGGGCGATGTGCTCGACAAAATAATCGTGTAGATGCGTGCGCTGCCCGGTGGTGAGTTCCGAGGCGGTGAGGCGGCGGATGCCCTTTTCGCGCAGCATCGGCAAAAGCTGCCCGTTGAGGATCTCATACTGGCGGGCCACGAAGGCTCCGGCCTGCTGCTGGATCTGCTCCCAAAGCTGCGTGGGCGAGAGTCCGGCGTTGTCTTTGACGCGTTTGCCTTGCTCCCGCATCGCCTGGAGGCCGCCCACGCGGACCATGAAAAATTCGTCGAGGTTAGAGGCGGTGATGGCGATGAATTTGACGCGTTCCAGCACCGGCAGATCGGCCCGGGCGGCCTCATCCAGCACGCGGGAATTGAAGGCCAGCCAGCTCAGCTCGCGGTTGATAAAGTGTTCTTCAGTGAAGACGAATTTCGGGGTCTCTGTCGGGGGCATCTGTCCCGTCATCATGGGGCGGGGCGAGGCCGTGGCAAGTGACGTTCAGTGCTTGGTAGGCACATCACGGGCAAGCGTCCGAAAAAACCAAAGCAGTCCAATGAGCGCAAGATTGCTCCCAAACATCCAGCGTTCCTCGAAAATCTCGCTCTTGAAGTGGTTCCAGTCCTGCGACCAAAAACAGGCGTCCCAAGCGAGAAAGCTCGATGAGAAAATGAGGCATCCCAAAGCGATGACTGCTGCCGCAAAAGAGAGGACGAAAAGATGGTGAGCCGCACCAAAGGACTGCTTCCACCCCGCCCATATCAGCGACGATACTGTCAAAGCCAAGGAGCCAACTCCCACGATAAACCAAGCCATGGCGAACAGGATCGCTCCGATTCCACCGGGGTAGGATGTGGCAATCAAATTCATTGGTGAAGGAGGCGTGGGGTACTTAGAACCTACTATTCAGCATCAAGCTCCTCCGGGCCTTGGATCTGAGGAACTCAAGCGCGGTGCCGACGCTGCGATAGCTCTCCAGTTCCGTCGATTCTGCATCGGTCAACTGGCCGCCAGCGGCGCGGTTGGCGAGGGCGTCGGCACGGTCCAGGTCTCGTTTGCTGAGCTTCAGGCCGAGTAGAGCCTTGGCAGAGCTAGGATCGAGTGTGCGGCGAGAAGGCTGGATGGCACGTTCCCAGATCGCGATGCTGTTTGGCGGCGTGGCAGTGATCATGGGGCAGTTTAGCAGTGTGAGAGTTGATTTGGCAACCGCGAAGCCTCTTCACTTCCTACGCTCCAGCCGGAAGGCGAGAGCTGCCAGCAGAAAGGTGCTGGCGATCATGAGGGTGCTCAGTGCGTTGATCATGGGCAGGTTGCGGCCTTTCATCATGCTGGCGACGCGTAGCGGCAGCGTGGTGGTGCCGGGTCCGCTGACGAAGAAGGTGATGACGTAGTCGTCGATGGACAGCGTGAAGGCCAGCAGACCTCCGGCGAAGATGCCGGGCAGCAGCAGGGGCACGAGGACCTTTCGCGTAGCCGTCCAGGGCGAAGCGCCGAGATCGCGGGCGGCATCGAGCAGGGTGAAATCGAAGTCCTGCAAGCGGCCGAGCACCACCATGGTCACAAAACTCACGCTGAAGGTCACATGGGCGATCCAGATCGTCGTCATGCCCAGCTCCACACCGAGAGCGACGAAGAAGGCGAGAAGCGACATGCCCATGAGGATGTCCGGCATCACCAGTGGCAGCGTCACCAGCATGGAGTGCAGGCTTTGCAGCCAGGATTTGAAGCGATGCAGCGCCAGTGCGGCCAGCGTGCCGAGCAGCATCGCAGTGATGGAGGACACGGCGGCGATCTTGATCGTGATGAAAAGGGCGTCCCACACCTCGTCGGCCTCGCGGAGCTTCTCATACCACTGCCAGGTGAAGCCCTCCCACTCGCCGCCAACGCGGGTGGCATTGAAGGATTTCAGCACCAGCATGGCCAGCGGCGCGAAAAAGAACGCCAGCACGGCCAGCGTGACGAGGGCAGGGAACCACGACCTCTTCACGACGCGGCCTCCTTTCCAAACAGTCGCCGCCACAGCGCCGCGAGCAGCATCGGCACCAACACGGCGAGCATCAGGCAGGCCGCGAGGGCGCTGGCATGTGGGAGATTGCGGTCGCCAAAGGCACGCTGGGTGATCTTGTTGCCGAGCATCTCATCGCTCGGACCGCCGATGAACTGCGGGATGACATACTGACCGAGTGCGCAGACGAAGACCATCAACGCTGCCGACATCAGGCCGCGACGCACCCCCGGCACAAACACGCGCCAAAAAGCTCGCCACGGGCTTGCACCTAGATCGCGGGCGGCATCGAGCAGTTGGAAATCAAACTTCTCCGCCGCCGCGTAGAGCGGGAGGATGGCGAAGGGCAATTGCGTATAAACGAGCACCAGCAGCACCGCTCCAGCATTGTTCAGCAGCATCGCATCCTCGCCGACGAGGCCGCTGCGGATCAAAAGCTGGGTGAGAGCGCCTTCGGGATGCAGCAGCGATTTCCACGCGAAGATGCGGATGATGAAATTCGTGAGAAACGGCACCACCACGAGCAGCAGGAGCAGCCTGCGCCATCCCTCGCTCACGCGGGCGATGTGAAAAGCCATCGGCAAGGCCAGAGCGAGGCAGATCATGGCAGTCACCGCACTGAGCCAGACCGTTTGCCAGACCATCGGGAGGTAACCGGCCTCAACCACGGCTTTCAGTGTATCGAGGCTCCACCCTTCGCCGATGCCGCCACGAAGGTCGGAAGGTCGAAAAGCCATCGAAATGACCAAACCGGCCGGAACGACAAAAAACGCCAGCATCCATGCCAACGAAGGCAGGGTGAGGAAAAATTCGCGGCGGCGGTTCATGAGCAGGGCGGGCCAAAGAGGGCGTGATTGCCTCAAAATCAAGCTGCCTGAGTAACAGTCGCCCTTGCCCGAATAGGAGGGGAACATTACAACCTAGCCATTCAGAACAACCATCATCAACTCCTGTTACTTCCATGAAATCTTTCCTCGTCACACTCGTGCCGCTGCTTGCTCTGTCGGCCATCGTCAATGCCCAAACTCTCGAAGTGGTAGGCATTCAGCTCATTCACAAGACACTTGGGAGCGACGATTCGGAGAAGATCGTTCCCTTCAATACCTTCAAATCAGGACTTGAGATAGCGATTGGCATTCAGCAACAGGATGGCACGATCATTGACTTGGATAACGATGATTCCACGCTGACAAAGTTTAGCGATGACAAGGGCACGAACCTGATTGTGGAAGAATTTGGGCGTCGGGGCTTTGGAGCATTTCCAAAGGTATCCAAGGATGGGAAGGCTGGAATGATCAGTCTGACGACACCAAGAGTACCTGCGGCGGGTGCCAGTGAAGTTCAGGCGGCTGGCTTTATCTTCATCACGGCCGCCAGTAGCAAGAAGACAGAGAAAACTGAACTCCTGGACTTCAAGAAGGGCACTGTCTTTAAGGTCGGAAAGATCAGCTTTACCATGACCAAGGCCGCCGTGGATACCGATGAAACAGAGGTTGAGCTAGAGACGAACAACGACATCAAGGAGTTGGCGAGTCTGCGGTTCATCGGTGGTAATGGTGAAGTGCTGCCATCGGATCGACAGGGTTTTTCCTCGATGGGGTTCTCCGGGGCACGCACCATGACGATCGACTACTCGGTCAAAGGAGTGCATCCCAAAGTCATCATCGAAGCCGAGATCTGGCAGGACGCCAAAGAGGTGAAGATTCCGTTCGACCTCACGGTGAAGCTGCCTGTGACAACACTGAAGTAAGCTCGACGGTGACCTTCATCGTGTTTGGCGTGGCCTCGCGGTGAAACCAGCGTTGGTGATGAAGCCTGCCGCTGATGAGGCCGTATTCTATAGCACCATGACTCCTCGACTCCTCCTCGCCGCCGCCATCGCTATCCCGCTACTGGCCCAGGCCGAGCCTCCCAAGGCCAAAATCATCGAAACGAAAATCATTTCGCCCCAACTCGATCTCTACCACGGCTGGCCCACGGTGGCTCGTCGGGCGAATGGCGAGCTTTGGGTTTCCTGTTCAGGCGGACGCGAATCGCATGTATGCCCGTTTGGTCAGGTCGTGGCGATGACTTCCCGCGATGAGGGCAAAACATGGACTTTCCCCCGCGTGCTGCTCGATAGCGCCACGGACGACCGCGACTCCGGCGTGCTCGAAACGGCCAAGGGCACGCTGTTGGTCACCACCTTCACTTCGCTGGCCTACGAGGACAGTTTCAAGAAAGCCACGATGATGGCCGAGCAGACGGACAAGGGTTGGGTATCCAAAGCCATGCCGCCGGAGCGTTTCGCCCGCTGGAAGGCCGCTCACGAGCGTCTCACCGACGAAGAGCGGAAGGCGGAGCTCGGCGAGTGGCTCATTCGCAGCACCGACGGCGGCAAAACGTGGTCGCCCCGCATTCCCACCGTCGTGAATAGCCCCCACGGCCCCATCCAGCTCAAGGACGGCCGCCTTCTCTACCTTGGCAAGCAGCTCTGGACCGGCGAAAAGAAGATCGGAGCCGCTGAATCCAAGGACGACGGCCTCACCTGGCAGTGGCTCTCCGAAATCCCGACCCGCCCCGGCGATGAAGTGCCGAAAGGCCTGCACGAACTGCATGCCGTCGAGGCCGCCGATGGCACGATCATCGCCCAGATCCGCAATCACAACACCGCCAACAAAGGCGAGACGCTGCAAAGCGAATCCAAAGACGGCGGCAAGACCTGGACCCTGCCGCATTCCATCGGTGTTTGGGGCCTTCCTAGCCACCTCATGAAGCTGCGCGATGGCCGCCTCGTCATGACCTACGGCCACCGCCGCCCGCCCTTTGGCAATCAAGCCCGCCTCAGCAGCGACAACGGCCAAACCTGGAGCGACGCCATCATCCTCTCCGGCGACGGCGCAGGCGGCGACCTCGGTTACCCCAGCACCGTCGAGCTGACGGACGGCACTCTTTTGACCGTCTGGTATGAAAAGATGAAGGTTCATCCCCACGCCGTGCTTCGGCAGGCAACTTGGCGGCTGGAGTGAATGCCGATTCGCGGTCCGAATGTCTGCGGACCGCCAAAATTCGCCCCAACTCGGCCATTGCAGCTTTGGTGGCTTTGGTTACTCTCGGGTCAAACTTTGCGACAGAGTCTCAATTGCAGCAACGTTCTCCTTCCATGCTTTCCACCCTCGCTGAACTCCCCATTGGCACTGATGCCATCGTGCAGGCCATGCCCACCGGCCGTTCCTGCCTCACCCGTTTGCGGGAAATGGGCATCGTCCCCGGCACCCGCATCCGAGTGACGCGTCGCGCCCCACTGGGCGAGCCGATCGAGGTCAGCGTGCGTGGTTCTCAGCTTTCCATGCGCAACCACGAGGCGGCTTTCATTGCCATCGCTCCCGTCGCCGCATGAGCACCGCAGCCGCTGAGACGCCGCTCATCGCCATCGTGGGAAACCCGAACTCGGGCAAAACCACGCTCTTCAACCTGCTTACCGGCCTCAAGCAGAAGGTCGCGAACTACCCCGGCGTCACCGTCGAAAAGAAGATCGGCGAGTGCTACAGCCAGCACGGCAAAAAACTGCGCCTGATCGACCTGCCGGGCGCTTACAGCCTGAACGCCCGTTCGCCCGATGAGGCCGTCTTGCGGGACGTTTTGCTCGGCCGACGCCCCGAGACTCCACGACCGGACCGCGTCGTGTGCGTGGTCGATTCGGCGAACATCGAGCGAAACCTCTACATGGTCAGCCAGGTGCTCGAACTCGGCCTGCCGACGATTTTGGTGCTGAACATGGCCGACGTCGCAGAGCAGCGTGAGTGGCGCATCGACGCCGCGAAGCTCAGTGACCTCCTCGGCATTCCCGTCGTCAAAACACAGGCCGTCAACGGACAGGGCCTCATCGAGCTGAAACTCGCGCTGAGTCGCGAGGATGTGCCCGCCACGAAATGGCAGAGCGCCGTCATCCCCGCCGGGGTGCGTGCTGCTTTGGAGCAAAGCCGTGGCCCGCTCTGCGAAACGGGGGCGATTCACGCCAAGGCCTCGCTGCTTGAGCCGCTTTACCTTCTTTCTGGCCACGATCCCACGCACTCCGGCCTCGCCGATGCGCAGATGAGCCGCATCCACGAGCTGCGGCAGAGCATTGATGCCGCCTTCCCCGGCTGGGAGGACGATCTCGTGGCCGAACGCTACCGCAGCATCGAAAAACTCTGCGCCGAGGTGCTGAAGCGCCCCGATCAGGAGAAGGTGACGATCACCGACAAGCTCGACCGCATCTTCCTGCATCCCGTGCTCGGCTTTGTGAATCTGCTGCTCGTGCTCGGCATCCTCTTCTACCTCATCTTCCGCGTCGCCGAAGGGCCGATGGGCTGGATCGAAGGCATCTTTGGCGATCTCGGTGCCTGGGTGGAGACGCTCATGGGCCCAGGCGACCTCCGCGACCTCATCGTCAATGGCATCGTGCCCGGCGTGAGCGGCGTGGTCATCTTCCTGCCACAGATTTTGATCCTCTTCTTCTTCATCGGCATCCTGGAGGATACCGGTTACATGTCCCGCCTCGCCTTCATCATGGACTGGCTGATGAGCAAGGTGGGCCTCAACGGGAAGTCCTTCCTGCCGTTTCTGAGCTCTTACGCCTGCGCCGTGCCCGGCGTCATGGCGGCACGCACCATCGACAATCCGAAGGACCGCCTCATCACCATCCTCATCGCCCCGCTCGCCTCCTGCTCGGCACGGTTGCCGGTGTACTCGCTGCTCATCGCCGTTTTGTTCCCCGTGGGGCAGGTGGGAGCGTGGACGCAGGCGGGCATCATGCTCGCGCTTTACGCCCTCGGCACCGGCAGTGCCTTCATCTTCGCGTGGATTTTCAGCAAGTGCGTCATGAAGGGCGAGGCCAGCCCGATGATCCTCGAAATGCCGCCGTATAAGCGGCCCGCGCTCAAATCCATCCTCCTGCTCGTGTGGCAGCGTGCGAAGGCCTTCCTCGTGCGTGCCGGCACCATCATCCTCGGCATCTCCATCCTCATCTGGGCCGCCTCCACCTACCCAAAGACCGACACCGAGGACAAATCACTCCAACTCGCCAACAGCTTCGCCGGTCAGGCCGGTCACTTCATCGAGCCCGCCATTAAACCCCTCGGCTACGATTGGAAGATCGGCATCGGCTTGATCGGCAGCTTCGCCGCCCGCGAGGTCTTCAATTCCACCATGAGTGTCGTCTATGCCGTCGAGAGCGAGGACGACGAAAACCTCGACCCACTGCGCGACAAACTCGCCGCCGAACGCCGCCCCGATGGCAAGCCCGTCTATTCCCCGCTCGTCTGCATCAGCCTGCTCATCTTTTACGTCTTCGCCATGCAGTGCGTCAGCACCATCGCCATCGTGAAACGCGAAACCGGCTCCTGGAAATGGGCCATGCTCCAACTTGGCTACATGACCGGCACCGCGTACCTTTTGAGCCTCCTCGTCTTCCAGATCGGCACCGCGATGGGGTATTGATCGGATGGAGTGCTGATGCCTCATCACCACTCCCTATCGGCAGCACGAATTCACACCGCAGAGCACCTGATCTCAAGGCTGCCTGATGGACGAAAGGAAAGTAAATTGGGTGAATACATTCTCATACTAAGGCACAAAGATTGAGTTGTTTCGTGGTTTGGTGCCTTCGTGTGAGCCTTTCTTCGCTCGAAGTTACTCCCTAGATTATACGAGCCGCACATAGCGTCTTCCTGGGAGGGCTCGGAGGAGGCGCTTCATCTCGAGGCGCATGAGTGTGGCATTGACCGTGGCGGGAGTGAGACCGGACTTGGTGGTGATGTCGTTGATGTGGGCTTCATCCGTGCCGATGGCGTCGTAGAGAATGCGTTCATCCAGGCTCAATTCGGCCGCAGGTAGGCTCTCCTGTACTTTGGGTGCGTTCGGTGCGGTGGGGAATAGGCTCGTTAGATCATCGAGCACATCTGCGCCGTCCATGATGAGCTTGGCGCCTTGCTGAATGAGGCGGTTACAGCCCGCCGAGGTGGGTTTATCAATGGGGCCTGGAACTGCATAGACAGTTCGGCCTTGATCGGCTGCCTGCTGGGCGGTGATGAGTGAGCCGCTGCGAACAGGGGCTTCGACGACGACAAGGCCATGGCTCCAACCGGCGACGATGCGATTTCGATAAGGAAAGGTCTGTTTATCTGCGATGCGGTCCACGGGGTATTCGCTTAGCACAGCCCCATTTTGGGCGATGCGCTCAGCAAGGGCCATGTTTTCAGGCGGATAGAGTTTCCCCATGCCTGAGCCAATGACAGCAATGGTTCGGCCTTTGGCGGCGAGAGCGGCTTCGTGCGCAGCGGTATCGATCCCACGGGCGAGTCCGCTGATGACGGTGTAGCCAGCGTAGGCGATCTGAAAGGAGAGTTTCTTCGTGGCACTGAGGCCGTAATGCGTGGCGTGGCGGCTGCCGACGATGCCGATGGCATGGTGATCACGAGGAAGCAGTTCACCCCACACATAAAGCAGCACAGGTGGATCATGAATTTCTCGCAGCAGCCGTGGATAGAGCGGGTCCTCCTGCGTGAGTAGCTTCAGGCCACGCTGCTCAATCTTTTGCAATTCGCCGGAGAGGTCGATCTGCGATTCCCATTGGGAAACGGTCTCTGCCTGAGCCTGACCGATGCCATCCACGGCGATGAGTTCGCGACTTTTCGCCATCAAAATGGCTTCGGGACTGCCAAAATGCCGCAGGAGCTTTTTCACCCGCACAGGGCCGATCTGCGGGATGAGGTTTAAAGCCAGATAAGCCTCAGTGCGGGTCATGCTGGCATTCAAATGAGGTCTGATTAGGCGGCAGCGGCTTCGCCGTTCTTTGCGGCGACGGCGGCAGATTCTGGCAGAGCCACGTTTTGACCGTTGGAGCTGGGACCGAGTAGCTTACGGAAAATTTTCTGAGGGAAGGACATGCCGCGTTCTTCGGTTTCGAGTTGGGAAAGGGCCTGTGACTTCGCCATCTCCCAGGCGGGGGCAAAGCCAGGGGCATTGATCATCATGTGCTTTTCGGCACGGGCGAGGATCTCGAGTTCACGCTGCATCTTGTTGTCAGGGCGCTCATTGAGACGGGCCACCTGCATGCGGAGGTTTTCGGCTTCTTGAGAGAGGCGGGTGCGCTCTTTGTTGATGTCCTGAATTTGTTTTGAGTCGAGGTCGAGCTTATCGCTGAGATGCGACTTGAAGCGTTTGAACTCACGCTTGGTCTTCCAGTGACTCCAAAGGGCGAGCACGAGAAACACGCCGCCGAGGCCGAGGCCGTAGAGAAAGGTATTCAGAGGGGAAAAGAGGTTTTCAAGCATAGTGGTAGATGGGCGAAGATAGGCCAGATGGCGGTTTTTGCGCGAGATTTTTCTCCGCAGCACTCACTGGGCTCCGTGGGCCACCTTCAAATGCTCCACCGTTTCCTCGGCGGTATCTGCCTGGATCATGACGAGGTCACCGGGCTTGGCGGATTCGAGGGCTAGATCGACGGCTTTGAGGTGGCCGAAGATGCTTTCGATGCGTTCGAGCCGCGGAGAGGATTGGAGGCCAGTGGCGAGCAGGCGCATGATTTCGCCAAGTTCGCGGGCTTTGCCAAAGCCAAGCGGTTACTCGGCCATGGTCTGAAGCTCCAGCGCCACCTGCTCCAGGATGTGTGGCGGGTAGGTGCGAATGTCGAGACGCTGAAAAAAAGCCACCTCGCTCGCCCACGCTGCACCTGTGCTCGATCATGTCTGGCCGCCACGACTCCATCACCGAAATGGACCGCAGCTCATGATGCTGCCGCATTCACATGAGCTAAAAACGGCTCCCAATCGCGGATTTTGTGCGTGTTGCGGATGAGATGGGTCATCGGCAGCTCAGGGGGCACCGTTGGGCGGCGCATGAGCTTGAGCCCCGCTTCCTCCGGTAGCTTGTTGCCTTTGCGGCTGTTCACACGGCGATCCGCCAGCACGCAGTTTTCCCAGTTCGTGCCTCCACCACGGGAGATGGGCACGATGTGATCGATGTTTCCTTCGTGCGGGCGGAGCTTGCGGCCGGTGTATTGGCACACGCCGCCGTCACGCTCCCAAATGGCCTTGGCACAGAATTTGGGGCGACGCTTGGGCACCTTATCATAACGGGCCAAGACGAGCACGGAGGGCACTCGCACAGCTCGGCTGACGGTGCCAATGGAGGAGTCCTGCTCGCGAACGGGGAGCTTGATCCATTCTTCCCAGGTCACGGGCCGCATGTCTCCTCCGGGATCGATATCGAGGGCGGTGGCATTTCCGGCGGCGATCATGCTGAAGGCCTCGATAGGGGTCTTCACGTCGATGGCCTGCCAATGCCGGTTCAAAACCAGCACGTTGGTTTTCGTCAACACTTCATTCATGCGCTTTGCTCCAGGGTTGGAATTTCGGCGCGGAGAAAACATGCACGGGCATGAGTTTCGCAGCGTTGGACGGGCATGCTGGCGAAAGTTGCTGATTTGCCAAGCGGCATTTCGTGCCGCTTTTGAAAACAAAAAGCGGGAACCCCTTTCGAGGTTCCCGCTGGTTGAATTTGAGGTTCGTTTAGACCTTCCACTCGCCGCGATACTCGCGGGTGAGCCACTTTGGATCGCCGCCGCTCACGAAGGTGTGCTCGGCAGGGTTCCACTTGAGGTTGGCTCCATACCAGTAGCCGAAGTTCATGAGGTGGCAGGCGATGGCGCTGCTGGCACCAACGCTGGCGGTGCAGATGGGTTCCTTGCGGCTCTTCACGCAGGCGATGAAGTCGGCAATTTGATCCTTGCTCTCATAGAGCAAGACCTTCTTGTCCTTGAGGAACTCACGCTCGGAGAGAGCCACTTCACGGTCCACGGAGGTGCCGGCACTCTTGTCCTTGCCGTGGAAGGCGTGGATCTCTTTGCCACCAAGGCTGAGGGCGAATTTGCCGCGTCCGACATTCACTTCACCTTCGGTGCCGTGGAAGGTGCAGCCGTGGCTGCCTTCGGAATGGGTGAGAACGGTGCCGTTGGCGTAGATAAGCTGGCCACCGCGTTTGGCCTTGGCGTGATCCACAGGTGCTTTGACCTCGACCGGGCCGTTTCCATCTTCGCCAAGGCCCCATTGGGCGATGTCGATGTGGTGAGCACCCCAATCGGTGATCATGCCGCCGCCGAATTCACGGGTCTTGCGCCAGTTCGGGAAGACCTTGCTCTCGCCGATGGGGCAGAGTTCGTGGTTGAAAGGCACGAGCGGGGCCGGGCCGCACCACATGTCCCAATCGAGGCCTTCGGGCTTCGGCTCTTCGGGGTAGGCGTTCGGCCACGCTGGATCGCCAAAGCTCACGGTGATGCGCTCAACCTTGCCAATGACGCCATTACGCACGAGCTCGCAGGCGATGCGGAATTCCTTGCTGGAGCGCTGCATGGAGCCGGTCTGGAGCACGCGGTTGTGCTTCTTGACGGTTTCGACCACGGAGACGGCTTCGTGGATGTTGTGCGTGAGCGGCTTCTCGCAATACACGTCCTTGCCGTGGCTGAGGGCGCTGTTCGTGATGATGGCGTGCCAGTGATCCGGCGTGGCGATGCACACAGCGTCAATGTCCGAACGCTCGGTGATCTGGCGGAAGTCGCCCGTGGTCTCGCAGGGCTTGCCGGTGCCGCCGTTCTTGGCGTAATGGTCGTCCACACGCTTCTTGTAAAGGTCACGGCGCACGCTGTACACATCGCACACGGCGACGACTTCGACTTCAGGATACTGGAGAAATTTGCCGATGAGGCCGCCCATTTGCTTGCCAAGACCGATGAAGCCCATGCGAATCTTGCCATTGGGGGACTGCGACCAGGCACGGGACGGGAGAATGAAAGGCGCAGCCACGGAGGCGGCAGCGGATTGGATGAAATGACGACGGTTGTTCATGTTTTGAGGATGGGGGTGCCAGAGTGGCGGGCATTTACGGGGCTGGCAAAGGCTTCCTTGCGCTGGAATCGCCTCGCCGATACGATGAGGCGCATGAAATCCTTTCCCGTGC
>JBILVU010000152.1:0-12816 GCA_044370285.1 Prosthecobacter sp. | reverse complement strand
ACCCTGACGATCCCTCGCTCGATGGCGAGGGCGACAGCATTGGTCCGATCAAAGGCATCCAGCTTCTCCAAAATGATGCTGATGTGCAGGCGGATGGTGCCCATGCTCAGCTTCATGAGATCCACGATCTCTTTCGTGCTCTGGCCGCGAACGAGCAGCCGGAGGATCTCCAGCTCACGCTCCGTGAGTGGCTTGCGTTTTTCGCGGGCTTTGAGCTTCGCATTGATGGCGGCGGGAAAGTAACCTTTGCCGCCGGCAATGGTGCGGATGGCATCGAGCACCTCCTCGCACTCGCAGGACTTCGTGAGATAGCCGCGGGCACCGGCGCTGACGGCGCGGTAGATGTCCTCCTCGCCATCGAGGATGGTGAGCATGAGCACGCGGGCATCGGGAAACTCGTTGCGGATGATGGACATCGTCTGCACGCCGTTTTGATCCGGCAGATCGTAATCCATGAGCACCACATCCGGCCGGTGAAGGCGGAATTGCTCCACCGCCTTCGCTCCCGTGCCAGCCTCCGCGATGACGGCCATGTCCTTCTCTGCATTGATCGGCACGGAAAGTCCGAGGCGCGTGGCGAAATGGTCATCGACGATCAGGACGCGGATTTTTTTGCTCGTGCTCATGAGAAGGGTGTGGCTGGGATGACGCGGCTGGGATTGATGTGGACTTCGAGATAAACGCGGGTGCCATGGCCGGGCCGGCTTTCGATGCGGAGCTGACCGCCGAGCTTCTCCGCCCGCTCCCGCATGCCGCTGAGGCCGAAATGCCCCGCTTCGGCGCTGGCAGCCTCCAGATCGAATCCTCGGCCGTCATCGCAGATTTCCAGGCAGATACGATCCGGCTCGTAATCGAGACGCAGGTTGATGTTTTTGCCCTGCGAATGCTTTCCCGCATTCGCCACGGCCTCCTGCGCCACACGGAGAAAATTCGTCTCCATCGTGCCAGCGAGCCGAAAGGGCGTTCCATTCACCACCACACGAAAATCCGCTCCGGCCGCGGTGGCGAGTGGTTTGAGCAGTTCCTCCATGGCCGCCGGGAGGCCGCGCTGCTCCAGCGCCACGCTGCGCAGCTCACGAATCGTCGAGCGTGAATCCTCGCGGGCTCGGCGCAGCAGGCGGCGGGCGAGATCGAGAGTCTCCGTGGCATCGTGGTTGCCGCCATTGAGTTTTTTGAAGGTGCTATCGAGCAGCATGTTCACGCCCACCAGCTCTTGCTCGAGCGTGTCATGTAGATCACGGGCGATGCGCTGGCGTTCCTCCAGGGTGGCGTGCTGCTGGGCCTGCTGCTGGATCATGCGGGACTGGCGGGCCACGATGAATTGCAGCGCCAGCGCCCACGCGGCGATCAAAACGGCCACCACCGCCACCCCCCCGAGCACCCACAGCGCATGGCGCTCATTCCACCATGACGGGCGGGCCGTGACGGTGATGTCTCCCGGCTCGCGGAGCAGGATGCGAAAGCTGGTGGCATTACGCGGGATGACGAGCGGCCGATCCGTCACCAGCTCGCAAATGCCGGTGAGACGCAGCTTGGTTCCAGGTTCAAACTCCTCGCTGGGCACGGCAGGATAGCTCAGCATCGCGTCAAAGACCTGACCGCCCGCACGGCAGATGAGCGTACTGGCCTCGCGGCCTCGATTCAGCTCCAAAAACTCCGCTTCGAGAGTCACCAGCTCGCATTGCTCGGCACTGTTGCGCTGGGCGGCGGCTTGAAACTCCACCGGAGCGAGCTTCCCACCATCGCCGATCTTTTTCACATCCACGGCACTGAGGCTCGGACGAAAGGCCGTGACGACGGGATAACCTTCCGCCTCCACTTCATCGCCACGCTGAATGCCCACCGGCTGCGCCGTCTGCACAAACATACTGCCACCCGCATCCCGCAGATACAGGCCGCGACCTTCCACCACATGCGTGGCCTGTCCACGCACGCGGACGCGTTCACGTAGCGGCGAATCCACCCGCAACAGGCCGTTCACCGGCACCGTAGGCACCTGCGCCGTGGTCTTCGGCTCCTCGATGATCTCAAAGGCATCCAGCCCATGCACAAACAGCAGCCTGCCGGACATCTGCCGCTGGTCATTGAAGTGCGTGCCAGCCACGCCCCGCACCTTAACGCGACGTTCGAGAAGCTGCCACGGCAGCTTCGAGAGCGGCTCACGCTGCGGCATGAGCGATCTCACCAGCCAGCCATCGATCTGCAAATCAACGACGAGGCTCTGATCCATAAACGAGGTGCCCTTCACCACCGCCGTGACCTCCACCGGATGGCAGTCCATCGCAGGTTGGAAGAGCTCCTCGGCGGTCACGGGTTGATAAGCCGGCAACGCACCCGTGCCTGTTTCCTCAATGACACTCGGAATGACGACGGGAAGGAACTCACCCTCGCTCACCGTGCCGCTCACTTGCAGCCGAGCACCAATCGCAAAGGGCTTTGCGGGCCGCTTTTCCTCGGGAACGCCCACGCAGATGCCCTCCGTGCCGTCGTGAACAAACAACACACCCCAGTCGGGATGGTAAAAGGTCGTCACCGCTTCGATTTTCACCGGTGGATGCTCCCGCGCCTTGTCTGGCACCATTCTGCGAATGTCGTGGATCGAGCCAATCGGCTCCGCGCCCATCAGGTGAAGGGCGAACCAAAGAAAGACGATGAGGCGGAATGCCGACATGCAGGCGGATACTACTCACACGCTCCGTTGGAAACGAGTTGTTCATGTGACTAAATGCCCACGGCTCTCGCCATCGGCCGACAGGCTTTTTACCATGGACAGCCTGAGGAGAACATGTTGCCATCGGCCATGCTCCGACGCGTCCTTTTGCTCCTCGCCGCTCTCATCACCTGCTACGCCCTATGGTGGTTGTTTTTGCGTTCTACCGAGCGGCAGATCCTTGCCGCACAGGAGACCTTCATTGAGGCTTTGGAGGAGCATGATTGGGAAAAAGTCTCCCTCATGCTGGCCCCTGATTTTGTCGGACCGCAGGGCCTGAACGCCCAAACCGCCATGCCGGAGCTTCAAAAGGCCCTCGGTGGCTTTGTCACGCTCGACATCGAAGCCCAAGAACCCAGCGTGCAGGCCTCGCCCAAGCTGGGCGTCAGCACCCAGCGCATCAAGGTCATCGGCCTCGGCAGTTCCTTCGCCATCGCCGTGCGTGAGCGGGCGAACCAACTTCAAACGCCCTGGCTGCTTCATTGGCGCAAAACGGGCTTCTGGCCTTGGGCATGGGAACTCACCCAGGCTCACAACGACTCGCTCTAAGTATTTTCTGCCTCGCCCGGATCCCACGCCTCCATCACCAAACTCGCCGCACCGAGTGCCCCGGCCTCGCGACCGAGCTGAGTAGGTCTGAGTAGCAGCGGGGAATGCTTGAGCGCCGGGATGCATTCGAGGCTGCGAGCCATCACGGCCTCACAGAATCGCGTCCCCAGCGCCGTGAGCGGCCCATGGAGGAAAAAAACCCGCGTATCCAGCATGAGCTGCACCAGCCCCAGCACACGGGCGTAGTCCGTCACCACCGCCTCCCATTCATGGCCCCTTTTATCAGCCAACTTTCCGAGAGCCTCCCGCAGATCCTCCGGTGGCTCGTCTGAGCTGCCCGAAAGATCACGCCAGACACGCGAGGCGGAAAGAGTCTGATGAATCTGCTGGGTGCCGCCTTCCAAAGGCCATGGCAGCATGCCGATCTCACCGGTGGCATGATGCGCCCCCGAGAGCAGGCGGCCCATCTTCACCACACCGAGGCCAAAGCCCTGCCGAGCACGAACAATGACAAAATCCTGCTCATCACGACCTTCCCCAAACCATCGCTCAGCCAGGGTGATGACGTGGAGATTGTTCTCCACCAGCACTCGCGTTTTCAACTGCTGCGCGAGCAACTCAGCGAGCGGCACCTCGTTCCAATCCGGCTGAAACTGAGAATACAATACCTGCCCTTTTTGAGGATCCACAAAGCCTGGCGAGCCGATTCCGACGCCCAACAAAGGCCCCACCGCCCCTTCCCGCAGTCGATTCACCGCCTTGGCAAGACGCTCGACCATCTCAGGAGCAGTCACACGGGCAGGCAGAGTCTCCACATGAGTCGCCTCGATACCGCCGGCAAAATCCAGCCTCACTGCCTGGAGCCTTCCACCCGTGAATTCCACTCCGGCAAACCATCCCGCCTTCGATACAAGCTTGAGCAACCGCTTCGGCCGCCCCGTTGCCCCTTGAGCCGTGCCAGACTCGATCAAAAAGCCCCTCTCCACCAATTCATCCACATGGATGCCCATCGTCGAAGGGGCAATCTCCAGTTCCTCCGCCAGCGCCACGCGTGAGGAGATATGGCCACGTCTCACCTCACGCACAATCCGTGCCTGCATGTCCTGCTGGGTCGATTTAAAAGTTCGCATGATTTTTTCGTCCATTCCGCCAGAGGGCGGAATCGTCAACACGAGGCTCGTTTAGAGCAAGTTCCCCGCCAAAATCACGCCCGCGCTGTGATAGGCGTGCGGCGGTCATCACGGAAGAAGGTCTCCATGCGCTGACGCAGGTCCGCGTAGAAGCTGCGGGCCATGTCTTCGAGCATGTCCGCCTTGAAGCTGATGCCACTGCTGGCCGCCGCATCGCGTGCGGCACGGATTTTCTCATCAAACGAACGCTCCAGCTCCATCAGATGCTCCAGGAACTCCTTCGCGGCTCGGCTGCGATCTACGCCCTCGATGAGAGCACGCTCCAGCGGCTTGTTTTGCGTGAGGTGAAGCAGTTTGCTCTCTCCCAGCTCCTTCATGTAGCGGTTGAAGCTCGTGAGGAAGGCTGTGCGCTCGCGGTCAAACTTCACCTCTTCACGGTCCAGGAGCGTATCGTAAGGGCCTGGCTTCGAGAAAAACTTCACCACCAGCGGAATCGTATCCACCAGCATGAAGAGCAGCGAGAGCACGAGATAAGCTACGAAAGCGAAGGTGCCTCCTTCTTCTCCATTCTTGAAAAGCTGATGGAGCGCCTGCGTCTGCTTCAAAATATCACGCCGAGGCTCCGCCTGAATGATGGCGATGCGCTTGTCCTCATCCAAAGTGAGCCGGCTGATCTCGGCATGGAGGTTTTTGAGCTGGAGGAGCAGTGCATCGATCTGCGTCTTCAACGTCTCACGGATGGCGTTTTGCTGGCCCACGAACTGATCCGCCTGTTGCTGCTGCACCTGCTGCTTGAGCACCTCGATGCGGTCTTTTTCGGCTTTGATGCGAGCCGCATCTTCAGCGGCTTTGGCGTCGAGAGCGGCATTCACGCCGTCTTCAGCGGCTTTGATCTCAGCGACGAGCGTCACGCGACTCTTCGTCATTGTATCGAGCACACCACTGAGGCGGGTGCTTTCAGCGCGACGCCAGGTGAGCTGGTCTTCCAGAATGCTTTTGGCACGCGGACCAAGGCCGATGATGCCGCTGCGCTGGCCGTTCACCTCCCGCTCAAACTCCGTCTGCCAGTGATTGAGCTCTCCGGCGATCTTCTGGTAATCGGCACTCATCTTGGCCATCTCGGCATCGAGAGCTTCGAGCTTCGTTTTCAACGGCGCGGAGGCTTCCGCCACCTTGGCCTCGCGTTCGGCCTTCGCCTTCTTTTCATCCTCGGTGAGCGGTTTCTCCACCGGCTTGCCATTTTCATCGAGGAATTTGGCGCTGAAGCTAGCATTCCAAGCCTCGCGCTGCTTGGCGATCTCGCCCTCCAGCGTGGTGATGCGGGTCTCGACAGCCACTTTTTGCTGTTTCGCGGTCTCGCGAGCCGCCTCGATCTCTTTCTGCCGATGCTCCTCAATGACGGAAGCCACGGTATCTTTGAAAAGCAGCAGCGTGAGCGGATGGGAGATCGTGATGCCCATCAGCGCGGCCACCACCATGCGCAGGCCAAACTGCGCTGCCTTGCGGAAGAAGCTCTGGTAAGCGCGGTAGGTAGCCAGCAGCGCACGGTCCACCGTGAGAATGATGAAGGCCCACACCAGCGAGACCGGGGCAATGACCCACACATTGTCCGTCAGCGTGCTCAAAGCATAGGAGCAGGCGATGATCGCAAAAATGCTCGGCACCAGTACCGTGGCACCAAAAGCGACGTATTTGCGCCGTTCCCAGGCGGGGCAGGCGTCGAGGTTGTCCGAAGAAGCGGCGGAGAGCCAGAAGAAGACACGTTCGATGCGGTCGAGGAAGGACATGGCGCGTGGGGGCGGGGTTGCGCGAGTGTGCGGGCCGCTTGCTTGGAGTCAAGGAGAGGAATGAACGCGATTTTAGCGAATCAATCCCCAGTTCCGACCGAACGGGAAGTAACAGAAGAGCCCCGGACCGATCAGATTGCGCTCGGGGACAGCGCCCCAGTAGCGGCTGTCGGAGCTGTTGTAGCTGTTGTCGCCCATGGCCCAGTATTGCTCGTCTCCGAGTGTCTTCTGATTTCCAGGGGAGAGCATCTGGATGGATCCGTAGCCCCGGTATTTCCCTTCTTTAGCGGCGACGCGTTTCATGCCGCTTTCCTCGGCGGGCTTGCCATTGATCCAAAGTTCAGGTGTTTTGACCTCCAGGGTATCACCAGGAACTCCGACAAGACGTTTGATGTAGTGCTGGGAGCCCTGCTCAGCAGGCACGTTCATGTAAGGGCTGCGAATGTCTTTGGTGGTGAAGACGAAGACCTCACCGCGCACCGGTTGGCGGAAATGATAGGCGAATTTGTTCACAAGCACATGGTCACCCGTGTCCAGCGTGCCACGGGCAATGACCTGCCCCTTGGTGATGAGCTGACCGCCTAGAGCGGAGGGCGAAAACTGGCCTACCATGTCCGGCGTAACGTTGTCCGTCTTCATCTGCGGATAAGCGCCGGTGTAACTAAAGAGGCCGAGGTTGTAGTGCGTGTTGATGAGCTGAGCCATCGGTGCCCAGATCCAGATGGTGTGGCCGTCTTCGAAATGCAGGCGGCAATGCGTGAAGAAGCCGAGCACACCGTGCTCGGTGAGTGGCTCTGTGGAGCGAATGCGCCCCGTGTGATCGGAGGTCACGTCGATGTAGCTGCGACCGGTGATGAAGTCTTTGCCCATCGAGAGGATGTTCGGCGTGGTGTCCTCTTCGGTATGGTTGGCCACGATGCCATACAGAGTCGGCTGCATGGAACCGGTGGGGATTTTGAAGGGCTGGAGCAGGTAGCTGCGAATGCCAAAGGCCACCACGATGGCCACGAAGAAGACCTCAATGTTGTCCGCAATGTCCGAAGGCTGAGCGCCTGGCAAGGCGCGTTCGCAGACGGTGTTGATCTCTCCGCTGAGCGTGTCGATGCGGGCCTTGTCCCGCGACCGCATGGCATCCTCAAGGCTGCTGCGCAGGGAGGTGATCTCCTGGAGCTTTGCCTCGGGCAGGATGTCACGCTTGTAGTTGATGAAGCGCGTGACGCCCTTGTGGAGGAGCTTGGCGTGCTTCAGGTAGCGAGGAGTGAAAAAGGAGAACATCAGAGGCAGGCTGGCGGGCTGGGGCAAAAGGCAGAATGATCTCAGCCGTTGCGGGCGAGCAGGGCCTTGGCGGCCTTTTCGATCTTCGGCAGCAGCTTGGCCGGCAGATTCGTGAGCAAGGGCAGCGCGGGGCCTGTGCCAGCGATGCCCGCGAGCTCGACGGCATGATGCAGCACCATGATGGGGCTATGCGCATTGCGGAGGTCTTCCAGGGCCGTGAACTCCTGGCGGATGTCATCAGCCGTCTTGTAATCCTTTTTCAAAATGGCCTTCAGCATGGCCGTGGAGCGGCTCGGGGCCACACACACGCAGCCAGCGGTGAAGCCTGCGACGCCGAAATCACGCATGTGAACGATGGCTGGCTGCTCGCCGATGCCGCTGATGATGAGGTTTGGATCGACGAGCTTGGTGAGCTTCTTCAGATACGGGTCCTTCTTCGGGTCCTCGACGACGATGGCGTATTTGATCCATGAGATGAGGCCGTCATTCACGAGGCTGGCCGCCAGTTCAGGTGTGATGTAGGCAGCGTCTTTGATGTAGAGCACCGCCTTGAGGCCGGATTTTTCGACAAAGTGGCGAATCGCTGTGGCGACACCTTCCGGCTTCGAGGGGAAAAGTGTGGGCAGCAGCATCGCGGTGGGAAAGGCGAACTCGCTGAGGATTTTTGCCTGATCCATCGCCGTGCCATACATGGGGCCGACGGATGGGACGATCCACATGTCTTCCGGGGAGAGATCGACGAGCATCTTCAGGAGGGAGTGATACTCGCTGAGGGCGATGTTGTAGAGGTTCGCATTGCCCCCATAAAGCAGCGTGCGGATGCCGCCCTTGTGCATGTGCTTGATGAGCTTCGAGTTCTGCGACTTGCTGAGAGAGAGATCTTTGTTCCGGCAGAGCGGTGGAACGGCGATGACAGAGGATTGCAGGTCGGCGAACGTGACAGGAGAGGTTTTCATGGGGCGGCGCAAAGGAGCGCAGGGGAGAAAGCGTGCAAATCCTTTCCAAGCGGGCGGAATTGTGTCGGGAATAACGATGGCCGAATGTTGACGCAGGGGCATTTTGGCTCCTTCGCCTTGCCTTGAAGCCCTGAAATCCCATGCGCCGCCACCTCTTTGCCCTTCTTCTCCTCCTCACCGCCTGCTCGAAGCGGGACGTGCTCGTCATCGGTATGGATGCCACTTACCCGCCGTTTGAGTTCGTGGATGAAAAAGGGCAGATCAGCGGTGTGAGCGTCGAAATCGGCCGGGAGATCGGCAAAACCGCCGGAAAGGAGGTCGAGTTCCGCAACATCAACTTCGACGGTCTCATCACGGCGCTGCGCACCGGATCCATCGACCTCGTCATCTCCTCCATGACCGCCAGCGACGAGCGGCGGAAGTCGATCGACTTCTCCGAGCCCTATGTGAAGACCGGCCTCGCCATTTTGGCCGCCAAAGACGCCCCCGTGAAGTCCGTGGCCGATTTACAGGCACCCGGCCGGAAGGTCGTCGTGCGTCTCGGCACCACCGGCGAGAGCTGGGCACGCCAAAACCTGCCCCAAGCCGAGATCAAAGCCCTCGACCTCGATACCGCCTGCGTGCTGGAGGTCGTGAACGGGAATGTGGATGCCTGGGTGTATGACCAGCTCTCGATCATGAACTATCACGCCAAGCATCCCGAGAAGACCCGCGCCATTCTAGCCCCGCTGCGGGAGGAATCCTGGGCCGTCGGCCTCCAGCAGGGCGATGCCGCTCGCAAGGCGCTCGTGAACGAAACGCTCGCCCGCATGCGGAAGGACGGCTCCTTCACCAAACTCGCCGAGCAATTCATGGCGAAGGAACGGGAAATGATGAAGCAGCAGGGCCTGCCCTTCGTTTTCGAGCTTCCCTAAACCTTAACCATGTCGTTGAAGACGATTCCCGAGGATTCGACAACACCCGTGGGGTGATGACTCGCGGCAGCGTTCTGGAGTGCGCCGGGCCTCCGGCGCTTTCGAGCGTGTCTCGGCCGGCGAAAAGCTCCAGAGGACTGGAGCACTCCAGGACGCTGCCGCGATTTCTTATGCCCGACTGCATGGTCACGGCAAAACGAAAAATCGCCGCCGTGGGACTCACGGCGGCGATTGAAAATGCGGCAGGGATCAGGCGTCGAGACCGAAAGCCGTGTGAACGACGCGGGCGGCGTTCTCCACTTCGGCTTCCTCGACGATCACTGCCGTTTTGATCTCGCTGGTGGAGATCATCTGGATGTTGATCTTCGCATCGGCGAGGGCCTTGAACATCTTCGCGGCCACGCCGCTGTGGCTGCGCATGCCAATACCCACGACGCTGACCTTCGCGATGCCGCTCTGCGTGCGGAGCGTGGCCTTATCGCCGAGATTGGGAACGACGGCCTTCAGGGCGGTCTCCGCTTTCGGCAGATCGGCTGCACTGAGCGTGAAAGAGATGTCCGTGATGCCGTCAAAACTCACGTTTTGCACGATCATGTCGATGGTGATGTTGGCCTGGGAGATGGCACCAAAAATGGCAGCGCTGATACCAGGGCGGTCGGCCACGTCATCAATGGTGACCTTGGCTTGATTGCGTTCGAGGCTCACGCCGCGCACGACGACGGATTCCATGCCGGGGGTTTCTTCTTTCACGAGGGTTCCGGGGTTGTTGTTCATGCTGTTGCGCACTTCGAAGCGCACACCAAATTTGTTCGCAAACTCGACGCTGCGGCTCTGCATCACCTTGGAGCCGGAGGAGGCCATTTCGAGCATCTCCTCGTAGCTGATCTCTTCGATCTTCCGCGCTGTTTTGACCACTCGCGGATCGCAGGTGTAAACGCCGTCCACATCAGTGTATATCTGGCAGAGGTCCGCCTTGATCGCCGCCGCCATCGCAATGGCGGTCAAATCGCTGCCACCGCGGCCCAGCGTGGTGATTTCACCGCTCGCGGTCTCGCCCTGAAAGCCAGCGAGCATCACGATATTGCCTTCATCGAGCATCTGCTTCACCGCATCCGGCGTGATGTTCACGATGCGGGCCTTGGTGTGGACGCGATCGGTCGAAATGCCAGCCTGTGCACCGGTGAGGGACACTGCCTTGCCACCGAGGGCATTGATCGCCATCGCAGTGAGGGCGATGGTCGTCTGCTCGCCGGTGGCGAGGAGCACATCCATCTCACGCTCGACGGGCTCACGCTCGGGAGAGACTTCCTTCGCCAGCTTGATGAGATTATCCGTGACGCCGGACATGGCGGAGACAACGGCCACGACTTGATTGCCTGCACGCTGCGTCTCCAAAATGCGGCGGGCGCAATTGCGGATGCGTTCTGGATTGCCGACGGAGGTGCCGCCGTATTTCTGCACGATGAGAGCCATGCTGGGGGTTGGGGAAAGGGCGGCGAAAATGGCACGCCGCCCCCCCTGCGCAAGCCCGAAGTCTCCCCAATTCATTCCCGCCAAAACAAACAACCCGCAGCCTTGCGGCTGCGGGTTGTTAAATCCGATTCAGAAAGGCTGATTACAGCGACTTCTTGAGAGCGGCGGAAGGCACGAAGCGCACAGACTTCGAGGCCTTGATCTTCATCGAGGCGCCGGTCTTTGGATTGCGGCCAGTGCGGGCTTTGCGGCTGATGGGCTTGAAGGTACCGAAGCCGATGAGCTGCACAGGGCCCTTCTTCACGCCTTTGGCGATGGAGTTGAGAACGGCTTCAAGGGCGTCGCCAGCGGCACGCTTGGAGGTTTCGCCGCCGAGGGCTTTCTGCACTTGTTCGATGAGTTGAGCTTTGTTCATGATAGAGGAGTGGATGTATGTTGGTTGCTGCTCCCAGCCTTAATTTATGCGGGATTGTGACGATCTATGACTTGCTACCCGCTGTTCCGTCAAACATAAAAATCAAGCCATGCCTGCCGAAAACTCCGCGCAAAATTTGAAAAAATTCTTGCTTCCCGATGCCACCCCCTCCGTTCATCCCAGCGCTTTCATCGCTTCTGGGGCCGTCGTGCTCGGCGCGGTGGAGATCGGCTCCGAGTCCAGTGTGTGGTATTCCTCCGTCCTGCGTGGCGATATCAATCGCATCGTGCTGGGGCATCACACGAACGTCCAAGACGGCTGCGTGCTTCATGTGAGCGATGATTTTGCCTGCGTGCTCGGAGATCGCGTCACCGTGGGGCACCGCGCCGTCGTTCACGCCTGCACCGTGGGTGATGAAGTACTCGTGGGCATGGGAGCGATCATTCTCGATGGCGCTCAGATTGGCCCGAGATGCATTATCGCCGCCGGAGCACTTGTGACGAAAGGCTCGGTCATCCCGGAAGGCTCCCTCGTCGTCGGTGCTCCAGCCAAGGTGGTGCGGTCGCTGACGCCGGAGGAGATGGCTGCCAATGCAAAACTAGCCCTCAAGTATGTGGAACTCTCCCGCCGCTACCTCGACCTCGGTCTGCAAAGGGAGGAGTGAAGCAGAAAATGCACACGTCATTTGCCATCCGCCGCCACAGCGATTTAATCACGGCATGAACACAGAAGTCGTCGAAGTGCAGGTGCGCGCCGTTTTGCCTTTGGAGGGCAGTTTTGCTGTCTTTCTCGGCAACACGGAAAAAGTCTTCGTCATTTATGTCGATGAAACCGTCGGCGCGGCCATCTCGATGTTCATGCGTGGCGTGAGTAAAGAGCGCCCACTCACCCACGATCTCGTCGGCCACATCCTGATGGCCTTTGGTGCCAAGGTGGAGCGCATCATCATCAATCATGTGAAAGGCAGCGTCTTTCACGCCCGCCTCATCATCACCGCCGAGAACGAGCTCCATAACAAAAAGCTCGTCGAGCTCGACGCTCGCCCGAGCGATAGCATCGCCCTCGCCGTGCAGCAAAACGCGCCCATCTACGTCGCCGCCGATGTCTGGCAGGCCGTGGAGGACATGACCGAGACGCTCGCGAAGATCGAAAAGCAGGGCCAGGAAGTCAAGGAGGCCGCCGCGGCGGCTGAGAACGTCATTGAGGATGATGACGACATTGATGACGAGGACATCGCCGCGATTTCCGATGCGGATATCGATGCCATCGCCAACCAGTCCGGCATCAATCCGAACAGCGACACCTACGACGACGGCTACGGCGGCATGGATGACGATGATGACGAAGGTGAAGAGTGGAAGAAAGGCGACTGAGCCGTGCCGATGCAGTCGAAAGCTGCGCGGCATGCTCGTAGGCTCGTTCGCCAGAGACTGTGTCAAAACAGCTTCAAGCAGTTTTCAGCGGTGGGTGGGCGGAGAGTTTTTCGGTGTGGGCTGCATCCGTAATGCCCTCACCAGTTCCGACATAGACTCTCTTCATGCAGCCTTGGACCCGCTTTTGGATTCCTCCGCCTGCACAACGGCGATTTTTGCCTTCCACTCAGGCTA
>JBILVU010000151.1:0-12863 GCA_044370285.1 Prosthecobacter sp. | reverse complement strand
CGTGGCAGGTGGTAGGGGGGAAATTCGTGGCGACGCTGATCATTTACGCGCTGCTGTGGGCTCCGAGTTTCTTCAATTTCCGCGTGGCCCACTGGATCAGTGCCGGGCAGGTGGAGATCCCGGCGGGGACGATGGGTGGCTCCTACATCATCCTGCTGGCGATGGGGATGTTTAATCTGGCGATGGGCATCTTTGCCTCGTCGCTGACGCGAAACCAGATCGTGGCGGCGATCCTGAGCTTCACGCTGAGCTTGTGCCATTTTCTGCTCGGGGTGTTTGTGATGGTGATCGGTCGCAAGCTCTCGGATTCGGTGGTGGATGTGGTGGCTTACTTTGCCAGTGCCGAGCACATCCGCATCTTTACTTCCGGGCTGATCGATACGCGGCCCCTGATCTATTACTCGAGCCTTACGCTGCTGTTTCTTTCCTTTACGCTCCAGGTGGTGGAATTCCGCCGCTGGAAACCCTGATGCGCCATGTCTGATCCAACCCCTGACCCCAGCGCCCATGAAGCCTCCCCGCCCGCTGCGGAGACGATGCCGCGCCGTCTGGGCATCGGCATCAATGTGTTCCTCCAGGTGCTGTTGAGCTTGGCGATCTTTGTGGGGATCAATCGGCTGAATTACCGCTACTACTCCCGCTTTGATCTGAGCCCGCAGCAGACGTTTACGCTGAGCCAGGCGACGATGAACTACCTGAGCAAGCTGACGCGGGATGTGGAGATCCACATCGTCTTTGCCCGTGATTCAAAGCTCTATGGTGAGGTGCAGACGCTGCTGGAGGAGTATCGTCTGCATGGCAAGCAGCGCATCAAGCTGCGTTCGATCGATCCGGTGCGTGACATCGAGCGGGCGGAGTCTTTGAAGACGCGAACGGGCCTTTCGCTGGCCCAAAATGGCATCTTGATCACCTCCGGTCCGAATAAGCGATTCATCACGGAGGAGGAACTGGTGATCCGTGAAACGGGTACCGGCACGGAGAAGAAGGTGACGGAGTTTCGTGGTGAGGATGCGGTCACTTCGTCGCTGGTGAGTGTGATGGAGGGGAAGGTGAGGCGCTTCTATTTCATCGCGGGGAAGGGGGCACGCTCCGATGAGGCAGTTGTGGATGCTTTGAGCGCAGTGACGGAGATCGGTCGGCAGCAGAATTTCGAGGTGCTCCCTGTGAATCTCAGTGACATCACGGCGATCACGACGCACGCGGATGGCATCATCCTGATCGGTGTGCGCTATGACTTTACCGAGCGTGAGCTGACGATGATCGATGACTACTGGATGGGGAAGCGGGCAGGGATTCTGATGCTGCTAGACCCGAATCGTAGCACGAAGAACATGAATCTATGGCTCGAAGGCATGGGGGTGAAGCCACGCGGAGACCGTGTGCTGCTGGCGCAAAGCACGAGCACCGGGGCGAAGAAGGAATTCTCCGTCCAGGCGGAGTTTAGCCGCGAGGTGCCATTCACGCAGCATTTGAGCACGACAGTGACGACCTTTGGCGGGCAGACGGAATCCCTCGCACTGGCCGGGCCGGATGATCCGCGGATGAAGGAGAAATCGATCACCGTGATGCCGATCATCAAGGCGGTGGATAGCTTCTGGGGGGAGACGCAGTTCTATGATGATCTGCCGGTGGCCGATGAAAACGAGGATGCTTTTCCACCGGTGTATGTGGGGGCGAGTGTGGAACGCGGCGCGGTGAACGATGAAAGCAAGCGGGTGGATAGCTCCCGCATGGTGGTGGTTTCCAATCCCACACTGCTGGATAAAACGAGCATGATCGCCGTGAACCGTGATTTCATCGCCGCGAGCCTGAACTGGATCATCAATCGCGAGAAGCTCATCGGCATCACGTCGAAGCCGAAGATGGCTTACCGCATCCAACTCACCCCACGGCAAAATGAGATTATTTTCTGGATCACGTCGATTGCTCTGCCTGGCGTCGTTTTGCTGCTGGGGCTGCTCGTGTGGGCGGGCCGACGTGCCGCCTAAATAGAAACCGACCTCTTGACACCGAGATGAGCACAAGAACGACGATCATTCTGTTTGTTGCCGTGATGGCGCTGGGCGCTCTGATCCTTGGCATTGAGCGCTATTTTCCCTCTGCCGTGCAGCTCCGGGAAATGAAGCGCGGTCCATCCCGAGTGGAGCGTGATAAGGTGACGCTGATCGAGATCACCGACACGACAGGCGCTGTTTTTAAGCTGCAAAAGGCCACTCTCGGATGGGAACTGGCTCAGGGCCAGCCTGACCTGGCTGATCCTGAGAAGGTGAATGCCCTCCTCCAGGCCATCGACAGCATCGAATGGGTCGAACGGGTGCATCGCGAGGAATTCGATGCCGGTGAATGGGCCAAGACGGGGCTGGACAAACCTCGCCACAAGGTGCGGCTGATGGCCGGTGCCAGTGTGGTGAGCGAGTGCTGGTTCGGGGCCGCCGGGGTTATGGAAGGCGGATTCTACATCGGCATGCGGTCCGCTCAGGAGCCTGATGTGAGTGGCATGGCCTGGTATCTGGCCCGGACGACAGCGCCCGCCATCCTGGCGACTCCACAAGCCTCCTGGCGTGATCCCAAGCTCCTGCGTGTGCCCACTGAGCGCATCGTGCGGGTGACGCTGACGCGTGCGGATGGTCAGATCGAGCTTTTCCGCGAAAACGAACACATGCCCTGGGTGCTGCTACGTCCGCTGAAAACGCGGGCCGGTAAGGATCGCGTGAATGAGATCCTCTCTGCACTGCTCAACATCGAAGTCCTAGACGCCCGCGAGGTGGCAGCCTCCAAGAATGGCGCGGCCACCTCTGCCGCGCCTGTTTCTGAGGAGGTGAAAGTGCGGGTGGATACCTCGACGAAGGGTGAAAGCTTTGAGATGGTCATCAAAAAGCCTGCGGGTGAAAAAGAAGCCTCCACGACGGCCACCGTCGGACATCGAAAGGCCGTTTTCACCGTCTCGTCCAAAAACCTCTTTCGGTTGTGGGGAGAGCCAAATCGGCTGCGTGATCATCTCCTAGCACAGATCAATGCGGATGTGGTGCGCACGATCTCGATCTCCAGCCTGTCTTTTCCCGAAGTGAAGCTGCGTAATGATCAGGGCACTTGGTTCTTGGAGCGTCACGGCAAATGGGAAGGGGCCAATGGCGAACGCCTGGCCCGCATGATCGAGGCACTCAATACCCATGAAATCGTGGAATACAGCGCAGACACCGCTGCGGATCTTGCCGTGTTCGGCCTGGATAAGCCCTTCCAGACCATCACATGGACGTATCCTCAGTTCAGGCCGATCAAACTGCTCTTTGGCAGCAGCGCGGACAGCACGAAATTTTATGTGAAGTATGAGGACGAGCCTTTTGTTTATCGCATCGATGCCTCCCTGCTCCCCAGCCTGCCGCCGGATAGTCTGAAATGGAAAGGGCTCGGTGCCTTGCGCTTTTCGACGTTTGCGCTTCGCCGGATCACGCTCTCCGTGGGGGCAGCTCCTCCTCTTGTACTGAATTACAAGTCTTCCGCTGCCTCTTGGACCGGAACGAGGGCAGGGAAGGACATCTCGGCTGACATTGACCGCATCAAGGCGGACCGGATGGCTGGCATGCTCTCGAAGCTGACCGTGCAGGACTGGTCAGCCAGCCGCAGTGAGGCACTGCTGGCGCTGAAGACGCCCTATTTGAGGATTCAGCTGGTGCTCGGTGAACCCGGAAGGGACGATGGCCCGGTGCGTGAGGTGAATCTCGCCCTCGCGCCCACCCAGCCGAATGCTGATACCGCCTTCTTCTACGGACAGGTGGAGGGGGGCGCTGATGTCTTTTATATCAGCCGAAAAGCGCTGCTGGAGGTCATGGCATCCCCATTCAAGGACAAGGCGGGGATGTGATCGGCTTGTTTATCTCTCTTGAGATAAAACTTTGGGAGTATTACCATATAATCTAGATTCAAAACGGCCTGAGAAGGAAATTACCAGATTTATGAGAATCTTTTTGCGTTTTTGCGGCACAAACATTAGAATTGGTAAATTCGGACTGTGACCATCGCCATCCTCGGCGTGGTCATTGCTTCACTGCCACATCATTCGCCTATCCCTAACGACCATGGACCGAGACATCCCGCAATTCGGCAGCTTGTGCATCTCGCGCAAACAGGATAGCAGTGCCGTAGAGCTCTCTCGCTCACGGGACGAGCTTGTCTTTCTCGCTTTTGACACTCGGATCAAGCGCCTAGTGGAACTCCACATCCTCAACAATGGGGAACCCATGGAAGCGGCAGCCAAGCGCTCCGCCTTTGACCGTGCCCGGCAGGCGAGTGAAATACGCATGCCCTCTTTGTTGCGGGTGCTCGAAGTGGGTGAGGACAAGGGGTTGGTCTATTACACGAGTAACCTGAACGATGGTGAGTATGTGCAGGACTATGTTTCCCGACGTGGGGCTCTTTCGCCATCGACGGCTTTTGCTCTGCTCTTCCAGCTCATTGACGATGTGCTCCAGCTCAAGGCTCGTCACCCTCGGCTGCTTTCCCGCATCTGCCTGAACCAGCTTCTGGTGAGCACGCTTGAGGATACTTTCCTCCAGCTTCGCGTGGTCGATTATGGCCTCACGCGGGCTGATGCCGGGGCGCTGGATGCCTCCAGACTCGTGGCGCAGCTATGCGATGTGATGTTCCTGATGCTGACGGGTCAGGTTTACCGAGGGGACAGCCCAGACCGCTTTCCCATCCTCACGCAGCTCCCCACCAGCCTTCGCACGACTCTCCGTGCAGCCTTGATGGACCCACAAAACGCACCGGCTTCTCTCGAAAAGCTGCGTGACGAGGTGCGTGAGGCCTTCACCGCTCTCACCAGTTCCTCCCAAGGTCGAAATCTGCGCAAACACCTCGTGGTCATCGGCCCTTTGCAGCCACAGTCGAATCTCCAAGACTTGCTTTTGGAGAACGTCCCTGTGCAGACGATTTTCGGCAATCGCTTCCGTGTCGAGGACATGGACAATGCCCGACGCTATCCCTTTTCCATTCCGGCCATCAATGCCAAAACCGAGCAGCTCATCACCGTCCACATGCTGCCGCCAGCTCGTATCGTGGATAAATCGATGTATGAGGCCGTGCCGCTTCAAATCTGGCGTTTCAATGCGGGCCGTCATCCGAACATTCTGCGTTCCTTGAGCCTGTGGGAGAGTCCAGACTGGACTTTTCTCACCGAAGAGCGGGAGCCTGGCTTCACGTTGAGCCGATTGATGGCTGAGCGGGTGGCTCTCAATGCCAATGAACTGGTGGTGCTGATGCGCCAAGTACGCTCCGCTCTGGAGCAGGCCGTGGAATGTGGTGTGCCACGGGTGGATCTGCACCCCTCGAACATCGTGCTCCGCGTGGGCAAGCATGGTGGCACCATGGCTCGTGAGGCAGAGCGTCTCATGCAAAAGCGGCTTGATGCTTGGCCGCCCTTCACGGTGAAGATCCGTCCGCACATGACCATGCGCAGCCTTTATGAGCCGCTGCTGGTGGATTTTGACGCCGATGCTGCCGAGACCGAAGAGCACCTTCGAGACCGGGATTTCCGCCATCGTTCCTTTGTCGTTCTCGCTGCTTACCTCCTCGCGGGTGAGCGTCAGATGGGCGGGAAGCTTCAATTTGGTGAATCGGTGCCTGAAGCGACAGCCGCCTTTGTCCGCGAAGCCTGGGAGCAGGCTCAGACAGATGGCAAAGCCATCTCTCCGATGGAATTCATGGATCGTTTTGAAGTTACGCTTTCCGCTCCGGTTGTGGACCTTGCGACGCGTTTGCGCGGTGAATCCGTCCCTGTCGAACAAATGGAAAGCGTCGGTGCGATCTCTGACTTCGACGAGGATTGGCAGGATGCATCCGATGATGAAAAAGGACCTTCTGCCAAAAAGCCCTCTAAATCGGCCGAGTTTCGTCCCTATGGGAAAAGTGACGGCATTCCTTGGGTGGTATGGGCGGCAGCAGCGGTCGTCATTTTGGCATTTGGAGCTTGGTTCTGGCTGGATCGCGGTCCTTCCGCAGCGCCTGAGATTTCAGCGAGCAGTCCGAAAACCGAAGGTCCGTCCGCGCCCGTGAAGCCCGTCGAGGCTATCCCATCCAATTCGGAGAGCCAGATCGCATCGAAAAATGCCTCCTCGCTGGAAACGGTGCCCGAGAAGCCTACCGCCGCCCCCCCTATCCCCGTCAAAACGCCAACACCGCCGGTAGTCATCGCCGCGAACAAACCCGCCGAGAAGCCACCTGAGCCTGCATCCAAGCCTGTGGCTCCGACTCCCGCTAACAAGCCCGCAGCAGTGCCACCCGCTGAAAAAGACCCCGTGACCATTCGCAAGGCCATCCTTCCCACACCGGAAGAACTCGAAAAAATGAAGCAAGGTCATGTGCAGCGAAAAGTAGGTCAGTTGCCAGATCAAAACACCGCCTCGCCACTCGTTCAGGCACGCAACTAGCTCCCACTTTGCCATCTCATGCTGTTTTTTGCTCCATCCACTTCCGAGATTCATGACGAAAGCCTGGATTTTGCATGGACGGCACGCGAGGCCACCGCTAAAAATACCGTCCGCTGTCGCCGATCGGAGCTGACAGGCATTGTGCCTGCTGTTTTGTCTTTGGCTGCATGCTTTGCATTCACTCGTTCCCACTAACTTAACCGCGTAACTCAGGAGAAACTGATGAAGGTCAACAATGTAATCGTCGTATCCATCGGACAGGCAGGCAACCAGATTGCCGCCTCGTTTTGGAAAACCATCTGCCAGGAGCACGGTATCGACCCGCTCACCGGCCAGACTGCTCAAGGCCAGGAGCCGCGTGGGAACTGGAGCGCCTTCTTCACCCGTCTGGGTGATGGCAGCGGCGGCAGCTTCGTCCCGCGTGCGGTGATGGTGGATCTCGAACCCAGCGTCATCGAAAGCGTCAAGGACACCTCTGGCTCGCTCTTCAATCCCGCCAACCTCATTTCACGCACCGAAGGAGCTGGTGGCAATTTCGCCGTTGGTTACCTCGGTGCCGGTCGTGAAGTGCTCCCCGAAGTGATGAGCCGTCTCGACAACGAGATCGACAAATGTGACAACGTCGGTGGCATCATCGTCCTCCACGCCACGGGTGGCGGCACTGGCTCCGGCTTTGGTTCGCTCCTGATCGAATCACTCAAAGAGAAGCACGCGGAGATTCCTGTGCTCGCCTGCGCCGTGCTGCCTTCCCCGCAGGTCTCCAGCGTCGTCACCGAGCCTTATAACACCGTTTTCAGCCTGCACACGCTTCGCCGCAGTGCCGATGCCTGCCTCATCTTCGACAACGAAGCCCTCTTCGAACTGGCTCACCGCAAATGGAACATCGAAAGCCCCACCGTTGATGATTTGAACCTCCTCATCACAGAGGCACTTGCCGGTCTCACCGCCTCGATGCGCTTCAGCGGCTTCCTCACGGTCGAGATCAGCCTTCGCGAGCTTCTCACCAACCTCGTCCCGCAGCCAAGTTTGCACTTCCTCATGTGTTCCTTTGCGCCGCTCACGCCTCCGGACCGCAGCAAGTTCGAAGAGCTCGGCATCGAGGAGATGATCAAGTCCCTCTTCGACAACGGCAGCGTCTTCGCCGCCTGCAACCCCATGGAAGGCCGCTTCCTCTCCACCGCCGTGCTTTATCGCGGCATCATGGATGACAAGCCGCAGGCCGATAGCGCCCTCGCCGCCATGCGTGAGCAGCTCCCTCTTACCTACTGGATCCCCACCGCCTTCAAAATCGGCTACGTCGAACAGTCCGGCATTTCCCACCGCAAGAGCATGGTCCTTCTCGCCAACAACACCGAGATCGCCCGCGTGCTCGACCGGATCTGCGCCAACTTTGACAAGCTCTGGCAGCGCAAGGCTTTCGCCAATTGGTACCTCAACGAAGGCATGTCCGAGGAGCAGATCAATGCCCTCCGTGCTTCCGCCCAGGAGCTCATCCAGAGCTATCAGGTGGCCGAAGAGAGCGGAGCCAAGGCCAAGGTGCAGGACACCTCGGGGGATTCCCCTCGCACCATCACCGATGACGGCCGGACCAGCAGCATGAGCCTGCGGGATCTTGTGGACCGCCGCCGCTGATTCCCAGACCATTCATCATTCATTTTAACGACGATCAAACCCAGTTGGAGGAAGAACACCCGTGAGAGAAATCCTGAGCATCCATGTCGGCCAGTGTGGCAATCAAATCGCAGACCGCTTCTGGCGTCTCGTTTTGCGTGAACACGGCCTTACCGAGTCCGGCACCCCCAAGGCCGGTGCCAATGTCGCCGCCAATGCCAACATGGAAGTCTTCTTCCATAAGGTGCGTGAAGGCAAATACATCCCCCGCGCCGTCCTCATCGATCTCGAACCCGGCGTCATCGCCCGTATCGAAGGCGGAGACATGGCCCAGCTCTTCGACGAAAGCAGCATCGTCCGCAAGATCCCCGGTGCCGCCAACAACTGGGCACGTGGTTACAACGTCGAAGGTGAGCGCATCATCGACCAGATCATGAACGTCATCGACGCCGCTGTGGAGAAGACCAAGTCTCTCCAAGGCTTCCTCCTCACCCACTCCATCGGTGGCGGTTCTGGCTCCGGCCTCGGCTCGCTTATCCTTGAGCGTCTTCGTCAGGCTTATCCAAAGAAGAAGATCTTCACCTTCTCTGTGGCCCCTTCACCCGTCATCTCCGATTCCGCCGTTGAGCCTTACAACGCGATTTTGACCCTCCAGCGCATCCTCGACAACGCCGATGCCGCCGTCCTTCTCGATAACGAAGCCCTCTTCCGCATCGCCAAGGCCAAGCTCAACCGCAGCCCGAACTACATGGACCTCAATCACATCATCGCTCTCATCATGAGCAGTGTGACCGCCTCCCTGCGCTTCCCAGGCAAGCTCAACACCGATCTCAGCGAGTTCGTCACGAACCTCGTCCCGTTCCCGGGCAATCACTTCCTCACCGCCTCCTTTGCCCCCATGCGTGGGCCAGGTCAGGAAGGCCAGGTGCGCATCAATTTCCCCGATGTCGCCCGCGAAACCTTCTCCCAGGATAACTTCACCGCCGCCATCGACTGGCAAAACGGCGTCTATCTCTCCGCTTGCGCCCTTTTCCGCGGGGATGTGAAGGCCAAGGAAGTCGAAGAAAACATGGCCGCCATCCGCAAGACGCTCAACTTCGCCTCCTACGTCCCCACGGGCGTGAAGCTCGGCGTGGCTGATACCGCTCCTGAAGGCTTCGCCTCCTCCGGCCTCGCCCTCGTGAACCACACTGGCATCGCCGCCGTCTTCGAGCGTCTCATCGCGAATTTCGACATCATGTTCGACAACCATGCCTACACCCACTGGTATGAAAACGCGGGCGTCAGCCGCGATATGATGGCCACAGCTCGCAACACCATCGCCAACCTCGCCAAGTCCTACCGCGACGCCAGTTAAGCATGGATGCCACCCTTGAGCGCCAGATTGCTACCGCCTCCCGCAGTGTCGAGGAGGCTCGCCGTCTGGCGTATCACGATCCATCGCGCATCGGCGGCCTCGTCGAGCAGATCAGCGTCCTCGCCGATCTCCGTCAGAAGGAGGGAGACTTCCGCAAGGCTGAATCCCTCTACCGCGAGGCCCTTTTCCGTGCCCAGGAAAGCCGCAAAAACGACGCCGATCTCCTCACCGGCATCTACAGCCTCCTCGCCCATCTTTACGATCGTTGGGGGCGCATGGATCAGGCCGCCGAATTCTACGAGAAAGCGCTCTACATCAGCGAAGACAGCGGCCTCGGTGAAACCGAAAAGGTTGCCACCATCAAAAACAACCTCGCGATGATCTTCAAGCAGCTCCGCGAGCACGACAAGGCGGAGCGCTACTACCTCGAAGCTCTCGAAACCTTCCAAAAGCTCGATGGCGAGCAATCCTCCCGCGTTGCTTCCGTGTACAACAACCTCGGCGTCCTCTACTATGCCAAGCTTGATGTCGATCGTGCCCAGGACATGCACGAGAGGGCACTCACCATCCGCCAAAGCCTCAACGAAGGCCAGATGGACCCAGCTGATCTCTCGCAAACCTTCATCAACCTCGCCGCCGTGTACAAAGCCAGTGGCGACTTCCAAAAGGCAGAAGCCAGCATCGATCGCGCCAAGCGCCTCCGTGCCGGCCTGAACGGTTTCCATCCCAATCCCCGCCGTTCCGCCTCGCTGCTCGTCGATAAGAACGTCTGATTTGTCCCCAAAACCTAGTTGAGGTTGGCTGGGTGGGACTTCAAGAGGTTGGGTTTGAAAAGTGGATCACAGAATCCATTTCGCGTTCTCTCACCAACTGGTGCGAAAGCTCCGCCATACCCGGTGCGTATGTTTTCCCGAGTTTTTCAAACCCACCATGTCCAAATCCCCCCTCATCTCGCTGACCTGCGCGGCCTTCGCCTCCTCGTTCCTTCATGCCCAGGAAGGCGGCGAAAAGATCACCTACAATGACCACATCCGCCCGTTGCTGGAGAACAAATGCTTCTCCTGCCACAACCCGGACAAGAAAAAAGGTGACCTCGATCTCACCAGTTTTGCCGGTTTGATGACCGGCGGCGGCGGCGGTGCCGTCGTCGATCCCGGCAATGTGGATGGCAGCCGCATCTGGACCACCTGCGTGAAAAAGGAAGAGCCTTTCATGCCGCCGGAAGGTTCACCGCTTTCACCCAAGGATTGTGACCTCCTCGCAGCCTGGGTGAAGGGCGGTGTGCTGGAGACGAAATCCTCCATCGCCAAAAAATCGGCCAAACCGAAGGTGGACATGGCCGTCGCCGTCACCAGCGGAAAGCCGGCTGGTCCCATTGCCAAGCCGGAGCATGTGCTGCTAGAGCCCGTCGTCGTTACGCCACGCACCACGGCGCTCACCGCGATGGCTTACAGCCCGTGGACCTCTCTTTTCGCTGTCGCCGCGCCGAAGCAGATCCTGCTTTACGATACCGAGTCACGCCAACTCGTGGGCATTTTCCCCTACACGGAAGGTTATGCCCGCACGCTCCAGTTCAGCGGCAATGGTTCGCTCCTTGTGATGGGCGGTGGCCGAGCGGGTAAAAACGGCCATGCCATCGTTTGGGATGTGAAGACCGGCAAACGCATCACCGAATTGGGCAAGGAGTTCGATCAGGTGCAGGCCGCCGACATCTCGCCGGACCACAAGCGGATCGCCATTGGCAGTCCGTCAAAGAAGGTGAAATGCTACGACACCTCCACCGGTGAAGAGCTTTACGTCATCAATAAACACACCGAGTGGATTCTCGGCACGAAGTTCAGCCCCGATGGCGTCCTGCTCGCCACCACGGACCGCAACGGCAACGTCATGGTCTGGGAGGCAGAAAACGGTGGTGAATTCTACATCCTCGGTCAGCACAAAGCCGCAGCCAATGACGTCGCTTGGCGTGCCGATTCCAACATCCTCGCCTCCTGCTCTGCGGATGGCACCATCATCGTGTGGGAGATGAACGAAGGTAAAAAGGTCAAGGACTGGGCTGCTCATGGCGGGGGAGTGCAGAGCGTGTCCTTCACGCCCGATGGCAAAATCGTTTCCTCCGGCAATGACGGCCTCGTTCGCGTTTGGGACATCAATGGCACCAAGCTCGCCGAGGCTCCCAGCCAAGGCGACATCGTCACGAAGGTCGTCGCGGGCTTTGATTCCAAGTCTGCCGTCTCCGCCAACTGGCGCGGCGAGATCATCCAGTGGAACTTTGGCGTCACCTCGCTCATCGAGGTCGCCCGCTACGTCAGCAATCCCTCACTCATCGCTCAGCGCATCGTGCAGGCGGAGCAGCGCATGGCGGAGCTGACCACGAAGCTGCCCTCGCTCCAGGCTGCCATCACGAAGGCCGATGCGGATGTCAAAACGCGTGAAGCCGCCCTCGCCAAGGTCCGTGCTGAGGTGGCCGAGGACGACCGCCGCAGCAAAGCCTACCCCGCTGAAATCCCGAACGACGAAAAAGCCCTCGCTGCGCTCAAAGCCGCTCGTGAGAAGGCCGTGAAGGACAAAGATGCTCGCAATGCCGCCATCAAGGCCCACGCCGAAAAGGCCGCCAAGATCGCTGCGCAGGAAAAAGAACTCGTCCCCGCTGCGGCTGAGGCCGCAAAACTGCCCGCCGCTGATAAAGCCATTGCCGAGGCCAATGCCGCTCTCGAAGCCGCGAAGAAAGATCCTGCGAAGCAGCCGCAGGTGAAGGACTTGGAAGCCAAGCTGGCCGCCGCGAAAGCTGCCCAGCAAAAAATCGCTCCAAGCAAGGCCAAGGCCGATCAGCTCACCGCAGCCATTGCCAAGGCAAAAGCCGAACTCGGTGCCGCTCCGGCTCCCGTGGCTGATTTGGATAAACTCATCGCCGAGACGGATGCGAAGATCAAAGCCAGCACCGAATCCCTCACCGCCAAGAAGGCGCAGCTGCCGAAATTGCCCGCCCTCGTCAAAGCCGGGCCGGATCGCATCAAAGCAGCCGAAGCTGCCCTGAATCAGGATCGCGGCGTTTTGTCCACGGCGCAGTTCGTCGCCAAATCGGCCAGTGATGAGATCGGTGTGCTGCAAAAAGTTCCCACCGCGCTGAAGGCCGCTCAGTTCAATACGGGCGTGCTCACGGAGAAAGAAAAGCTCGCCAAGCTGGAGGCTGACTTCAATGACTTCACCGAAGCCAAAAAGGATGCCGAAGCTGCTAAAGTGGCCGCTGCGAAACGCATTGAGGATAGCAAAAAAGCCATCGCCGAATCCACGGCTGCCCAGCCAGCACTCGAAGGCGCTTTGAAGAAGGTGCAGGGGGAGGCCGCAGGCCTCGAAACCGCCATCAAACCCGCACGCGATGCCGATGCAGCCGCCGCTGCGAAGGTTAACGAGCAGAAGACCATCCTCAAAACCAAGGAAGCTGAACTCGCCGCCGCCGCGAAGGCCAA
>JBILVU010000049.1:0-37798 GCA_044370285.1 Prosthecobacter sp. | reverse complement strand
GAGAGCCCCGTCGGTGCCATTGGCACCAGGGACGACGATGGCCGCTGTGGCCGCACGGGCCAAAAGGCAGGCGGATAGGATGAGGAGGCGTGCAGGGAGCTTCATGAGAGATTCAAAGTGGCGAGAGTAAAAAAATGAAACCGTCCTGATTTAGACCGAACCGTGAGAATGGTTACAGGCTGGCCGCTCTTTTTTTCGTGATTGCCCTCTGATTGCCCGGGTTCAATGAAACGGACGTCACGCCAGACGGGCGTGGCTGCGGCGAGCGGGGTCACATTTCACCCGCAGCCCCACACCCGGAATCCCAGCTGCCAAGCGGCGCGAGTGGAGGGATGTGCGTCCTGCCTTGCCATGTCGGGCGCCACGTTACGCCACGGTCTTTCCTACGCGCCCGCCCCCTTCCGCCGTGTCAGTGGCCCATAACGTGAAGCAGGTAGGCAATCTCTTCCTTCAAATCCGCCTCGGTGTCCACCGTGCGGGCGACCTCATTTTCAAGGAAACTGCGAAAACGCCTGCGCATGCGATGCACCGCCACCCGAAACGTGCCGGGCGTCATGCCTGCTGCGGAGGCTGCCTCCGCATACCCTGACTCATCCGGGTTCCAACTCAGATACACTTTGAGCGACTGGTAAAGATCCCCCTGGGAGCGCCCGAGGTAATCCTCCTGCAGCCTGGCGAGGGCACGACGGAGGAGGGTTTGCGCCCACCTGCGGTCAAACCACTGGTCTGGGGAGATGGCCGGATCCGGGTCCTCCAGCGCTGCAAGCTCGTCCGCGGACACAAGGCTGGCTCCACCTCCCCGCTTCAAGCGGCCGGCGTCCCGGCGTGCCTTGGAGAGGAAGAGAGAAACATCGGTCAGCAGGAAGGTGCGGAACTTTCCTTTGTCGGCGTCTGCCTGCCGGATGTAATCACGCTGCAACAAATCATGGAAGTAAGCCTGGGTGAGATCCTCGGCATCCTCCTTCTGCCCCACCTGCCGCCAGATCCACTCATGAACTGGCAGCCAATAAGCGCGGCACAAGGCATCAAGCGCCTGATGAGCCGCCTCAGGTGACTGGCTCTGGTGAACCAAGGTCCATTGCGTGGTGGGGAAAGGGGAACGCTGATTTGGCTTTGAAATCGAACTCACGAAACACTTCTGCTACAACCTGGCGCTACCCGCAAGCGCCCTGACATGTTCGAGAAAAGCAGAGTGAAGTGCATCTCTTCATCTGAAATGGCATCCCTCAATGATGCGAGGTAGACAACGATGGATGCTCTGCCCGCAGGCTGCCTTTTCTCGCGAGATCGTCACCCACGGGGTCACTTGGCAAATGTTGTTTTCGTTTCAATCACACAGCGGAAGCCAATGGCTAAATAAGCAGTTAACCACCGACGAGATATCTGAAATGAAAGACGGTAGGACGAGTCGAATCTGCGGCTCTCGCACCCATTGAGCGAACTCCAGTCCGCACCGCGCGTGACATGGTCGGCTCCACCATTATTCAAGTCTGCCATCCACTCGGAAACATTTCCTCCCAAGTCAAATAATCCGAGCTTGTTGGGTTTAAAGGACATCACAGGCGCGGTGGTTTCGTAGCCATCTTCATAACCTGCCAGCCAGGGCACTTGGGGGAAAAGCCGATGAAATGTTTCGTCCGGATAGTTGCCGGCTTGAGTCTGCGATTCAGGAGGAAAGGCCCCTTCCCATGGAAAGCGGTTCGAAGGCTCAGAGCCGCGGCTGCCGGGAGTAGTCCCAGGAGCGAAAGATTCAATGTCTCCAATGCCCACCGCCCAGCTCCACTCTTCGTCTGTTGGAAGACGATAAAATATTTTTTCTTCTGATGCCAGCCAAGAGCAAAACTGAAACGCATCCTCCCATGTAACATTAGTTACTGGGTGCGACTGCTCTTCACCCTTGAGATTTAAACTGGCAATAGTCGGCCATTTCATTTGGAGATCGGGGTATGGTTTACGAACTAAAAAAGGCAAACAACCCTTGGCTGGATTTTGCCAAGAGTCGTCGATATGCTTGCTCGTGCCGGCATAGGCAGCAAAATACGCCGCATAATCCTGGCGGCGGGTTTCGTGGATGCACATCAAGATGCGGGTGCCGGGCACAGGCACAAACTTCATGCCGAGGGTGTTGATGAAGGGTTTCTCCTTGGATGCCTGCGCCAGAGGGTCATCGGCATCCGATGCCACCACTACCGAAGGAGAAGCGGGCTGAGGAACCGCGACGTCGACCTGGCCGTGCTTATGGTTCTGCGTGGGAGGACTGCGCCAGCCTGGCAGCAGCAAGGCGAGACCGAGGGCAGACAGGCTCAGCAACACAAGCACATAAAGCCACCTGCGGCCTGGTCGGAACGCTGCCGTGAACGTCTCCCCAGTCGGCGGGGCCTCGTGCGCTCCACGCTCTAGGACGCTCGAATGGATAAAAGCCACCTCCGTTTTGACTTCCGAGGCACTCTGGTGGCGTTCGTCCGGGTCTGTTTGAAGTGCCTTGGACACGATGCCGTCCCATTGGGCGGTGACCGCTGCCCTCTGGGAGGGGGCCTTCCACACGCCTCGGGGCAGCTGCCCGGTGATCATTTGGTAAATCATGACCCCCAGGGCATAAATGTCCGCCCTGTGGTCCACCGTGGCCTGCGGGTCGAACTGCTCCGGGGCTGCGTAGTCCGGGGTAAGGATGCGCGCATCCCCGATGGTCTCACTGCCCTGGAGGGCATCAAAACTACAGGCTAGCCCAAAGTCCGCCACTTTCACCTGGCCGCCACGCGTGATCATGATATTGCCCGGCTTGATGTCGCGGTGCACGATGCCCTGGTCGTGTGCGTATTGCAGCGCGTCACAAATTTGTGGCAGCAAATTCAACGCCAGCTCCTGGGTCACGGAGCCGCTGTGAATCAGGCTCATCAAGTCCGCTCCATCGACCAGCTCCATGGCAATGTAGAGATAATGCGGACCTGCCTCCCCATAGTCAAACACGCTGACGATGTTGGGATGATGGAGCTTGGCCATCGACTTTGCCTCGCGCTCAAAACGCGCCTCAAAATCAACCGGGCCTCCAGCCCCCCGGCGCATCATCTTGATCGCCACGGGGCGTTGCAGGCGGAGTTGCGTGCCCTTGTATACCGCACCCATGCCGCCGCGGCCCAGAAAAGCCTGAAACTCGTAGCCAGCAATCAAGCCCGCTAATTCCGCAGGGGCCGGCGGCTCCCAGCGGGTCCTGTCGGCGGCCGATGGCGCAGCAAAAAGCTCCAGAACCGTCTCATCCACCTCGTCGCTCTCCCCATCGCTCAGAACCGGCTTCAAGCATGCCATCAGGCAAACAGGGCAGTGCCCTTCGGCTTCAGTTTCAGCGTAATTGGCTCCGCAGCGGGAACATAAAGCTTTCTGAAGTTGGCTTTCGGGGCCTGGCTTTGGGTCTGGGGACATGGGATGGGCGGCAAGCACTTTCTTTAGGCCTCTTGGAGACAAGGGTTACATACATTATTCCTGCAACGGAATTTTGCCCGGTTGCTTTTGATGTCATCGGCGTGCCGCCAAGAGCTGCCCGGCCATGCCATCAGCCCCCGGCACGCCTTATCTGCCGCGCTGTTTTGGGACATGATCGTTGAACTGGTAGATGTAGCGCCACCAGTTGTTCAGCTTGCCGTCCGGGTTCTTGCCGGGAGCGCGAGGCAGATGAGCAAAATACCAGCGCATGTAGTTTCGGTGGTGATCCCCACCCTTTTCCGACCAGGTGGCGAAGGAGACGGGTTTCGTGGCCCCGGTCAGATTCGGGTAGTTCAAAAAATCATCGGCCCAGCTTTCCACGCGGCGGAGGTTTCCGTAATCGTAGTCGCGCATGGCATTGGCCGGCCAGTGGCAGGTGCCGACTCCGGCCACACAGCCTGACTGGGTGTTGTTGGCGCTGAATTTTTCCCAGTTGTTGCGCGGATTCTTGAGGTCCCACTGGCCATAAACACGGTTCATGGTGGCCTCCGTGCGATGGGCGGTGTTGTGCAGCATCTCGGCCACACCCCGCTCGTAATTGAAACCATAGAAGGCGAAGGCGTGCTTCGAGGGCACCTGCGGGTAAACGCCGCCATTGATGAAAAAGGCCCCCGGTCCTGCCATGGAAGCCTCGTAAAGACCGAAGTAGTGGTCGCTGAAGATCCACACCTCGTTGATGGCACCGCTGTCAATCAAGGGCACCACCTTCTGCTCCTCCATGATGCGCGGGTAATCCGCCATGATCTTGGCCGGCCAGCCGGACTTCGCGCGGCGGTTGCGCACATACTCCTCGATGGTGAAGCGGCCACCGTCCTCGCGGGCATAAATCTCATCGAGGTCACGCCACTCCACGACCTGAAATTGTAGCAACCCACCCGATACCTCTTTCAAATCATCGATGTAGCCTTTGACGAGGTCACGGGGGTCGTTCCACTGAAACACTTCGTGCAAGACCCTGCCTTCGAACTTGGGGTCATAGTTGAGCACAAGCACCTTGATCAGGATCGGCTCCTGAACCGCCGATGAGGGCATGGCAAGTCTCTGCGCCTGGGCGGCGCTCTCCGGGGAGAGCGCGCTGAGGGCGACTGTGAAGCGGCGGCCATCTTTTTCGATCGTCAAGTTGGAGCTGTTTAGCCCAATGAATTTAGCCTGGATCACACGGCCATCAGTCGATGTCCAGGAGATTAGCTCGAGTGACGCGGCGGAAGCATTCAGTAGACTGAGGCTGATAACAAAAAGGGCAAAGATTGTTTTCATCGGATTGATTTTGCCTGGCTAAGGTGATCGGCTTGAACCGGGTTGTCTTCGGCAAGAGTGTGTCTCAGAACGCAAAGAATTTTGAGGATGTATTTTGGTTACCCCTTGGTTGTGGAACGGCGCACCAACCTTTGAATTCCACCACGATGGCGGCAGGGTTGTCTGTGCAATGCTTTCGAGCCTCACGTCACAGATCCTGGGGTGTAAGCAAACCGGTGGGGCGCAGGAAGACAGGTGTTTTCAACGAGTCGTCCTTGCGGAGGGTGTTGACACTTTCGGGGCTTTTGGATGAGACAATGCGTCCTCGGGTTGAATCAACCTTGGCACATGCGACTGGTCGGCGGATTTGATTTGGCAAACCGGCCGTCCGCATTACTCGGAAGCCCGCCGCTGTGAACAACGCCCCCGCCATCACCACCTGCCCGGTCCTGCACGAGGACCGGCATCTCATCGTGGTGAACAAGCCCCACGGCATTCTCTCGCATCCGAATCCCAAATCGGCCAAGCCGCAGCGCAGTGCCTTTGAGGGCCGTTACGATGCGGACAGACGCTGCTTCCACACACCGGGTGGCGAGGTGTTTTTGATCCACCGGCTTGATCAGGACACCTCGGGCGTGCTTTTGGCAGCGAAGGATGAAAAGACGGCCGACAAGTGCCGCGAGGCCTTCGAGGCCGAGCAGGTGCGCAAAAAATACCTCGCCCTCGGCAGCGGTGGCGGCTTGAAACCCGAAGGCGTGTGGCTCGATCACCTCATCACCGAGCATGCGCGGCATCAGGTGCGCACGGCGGTGCGGCGCGGGCCGCGACCGAATGCCGAGCTGCGCTATCGCCTGCTCCATTACAGCGCCGCGCATCGCCTCTCGCTGATCGAGATCGACCTCATCACCGGCAAAACGCATCAAATCCGCGTCCAGGCCGCCTCGCGGCATCTCCCGCTTGTCGGCGATGATGTGTATGGCTCCTTCGAGCAGAATCGTGTGCTCAAAAAGACGCTTCTCGCCCGTCGGCTCTTCCTCCACGCCTTTCAGCTCAGTTTGAAACATCCCGCCAGCGGCCAGCCGCTGCTCATCACCGCCCCGCTGCCGGAAGATCTCACCGCCGTGCTTGCCGCCGCGCAGATTCCACTGCATTCTTGAGCCGCCATGAAACACCTCACCACCCTCTTTGCCCTCCTCGCTGTTTTCGCCGTTCAAACCTTCGCCGGTGACGCCAAGCACACCTACACGGGCGACATCTCTGGCGTCGTCTGCGCCGCTTGCAGCGCCCACGTTTCCGAGGCGCTCACCGCCAAGCTCCCCGGCGTCGAGAAAGTCGATATCACCAAAGGTGAAAAAGCCGGTGTCAACACCATCACCATCGTCTCCAAGCAAGCCGACGTGACCAAAGACACCGCCATGGCCGCCCTCGGCGATCTCGCCAAGACCTACCAGATCACCTCGCTGGCCAAGAAGCCGTAATTTCTGCCTCGGAGGCAAAGGTCCCTTGGCCTTCGTGCTTGGAATCGGAGGGCGGGATTGCATTCCTGCCGATTTGAACGTGAGGCGGCCACTCTTGGCCGCCACCACCGGAGGGCGGGATTTTATTCCCGCCCATTTTAAAGTGAGGCGGTCACTCCTGGCCGCCATTGGCGGAGGGCGGGATTGTATTCCCGCCGAAATCCAAGCGAATCGGCCCCTCCCAGCCACTCCCATCCGCGAAGCCTTTCTCTCCTTCGGGCCATTCATCCTAAATCCGGGAATGACGACCCACGGAATACACTGAACGCACGGAAAATGAAGGCTGCACCCGTTTCTCTTTACTCACCCAAATGGTGAAAGGCTCTCCATGCTGTAAATGCTTATGATTCCGTGGCTTCCGTGATTTCCGTGGGCAATCATTCCCGTTTCTAGGTTCATGGGCACCTCCCCAGCTTGGCCGACGGGAATACCATCCCGCCCAGCAACGCAACCTGCCTGCGATCTCTGGCGCGACCTCTCGCTGTCCCCTTCCGTGCTTTCCGTGTGTGTTCCGTAGGCCGACACATCGAGGACGAGTTCAAGTAAGAAGACGCCCTTCTGATCCTCGATCCCCGATCCCTCATCTCTCCAACCTGATCACCGGCACCTCGGGAAACACCACGCCCGGAGCCAGCTTCATCACCAGAGACCGCGCCTCGGCATAGCTCACGGAGTCACGCACATGCTCCAGCGTTCCCGTGGCATCCACGCCGTAGAGCGCCACCACCGGAGGCTCATACTCAGGATCGTGCGGATCCTCCCCATACCACATCGGTTCCATCTCGGCCTCCTCACGGCGGCCACGCACCGTCTGGATGCGCCATCGCACAAAAAACGATCCTGCCACCGGATTGGGAGCCTCAAGGTCCAGCGGCAAGTTGCAGCCCTCGCGATATATCAACGGCACCTCCATGGCCATCGCCACCACCGGAAGAGCATCCGACCCCAAGTCCGCCATCGCCTCCAACGGTACGCTGGCAAGGCAGGCCTCACCAAAGCGATCCATCAGCAGATAAGGCCAAACATCTGTCATTGCCTCAAAAGCCACGTTCTCGTAGGCCCACGCCTCAAACAGCGTCCCAATGCGCATCATCACCCGCCAGAACTCGTCGATGCCATTGAATAGCGCGCTCAGATTCGCCTGCTCCTTGTCTGCCATGGCCTCACAGGCCTCTCTCAACGACACCGCACAGGCAAACACGGCAGCTGGATCGACGGATTCTTGGGATGAATTCATGATTCCCTCGAACGGGCGGCTCGTTTAGTTTCCTGGCATGCCTGTACGAAAAAACTGGACCCGCCACGAACTGCTCATCCTGCTCAACGTGTATCACAAAATGCGCTTCGGGCAGATGCACGAACGGAACCCGGCGATCATTACCCTCGCCAAAAGATTCGAACGCACGCCCGGAAGCGTGGCGATGAAACTTTGCAATCTAGCCTCGCTCGATCCAGCCCTGAAGCTGCGAGGCATCAAAGGCCTCTCCGGAGCCAGCAGGCTCGATGAAACGATGTGGTCCGAGTTTCATGGTCATCTGGAAGAAACAGTGCCCGCGAGCGAGGAAGCCCTTCGTGTCCTTGTGAAAGCATCGGAGGATGCCGAAGTGCAAATCCAGCCAAAGAAAGGAATTCACCTCGTCAAAGCACCACCAACCGGCCCCACGGATGTCATGGTGAACGTCAAGGTGCGGCGCGGACAGGAATACTTCCGCAGCGCGGTCCTGAATAACTTTGGCGGGCGCTGCGGCGTATCGCAGCTCCAGATGCCAGAACTACTCATCGCCTCCCACATCCTGCCTTGGGGGGCGCATGCTTCGGAGCGTCTCAACGTGCGCAACGGTCTCTGCCTCTCCCGACTGCATGATGCAGCCTTTGATCGTGGATTGATCACCTTCGATGAGGAGCTTCGTTTGGTGCTCTCGAAGCGTTTAAAAGCCGAACTGCCGCAAAGCAGCATCGAAGACAACTTTGTGAAGCATGAAGCACAGGTTCTCTCTCTGCCGGAGGATGCCGTGCTGCCAGAACCTCGTTTTCTTGCCGAGCATCGAAAGACGTGGTTTGCCTGATGTGAACACAAGGATGCGTTCTGTTTTGAACGCGTGACGCTGGAAACTTTGATGGAGTTTGCGTGGTGAGTGGCGCACCCCTCAGGATTCGAACCTGAAACCTTCTGATCCGTAGTCAGATGCTCTAATCCGTTGAGCTAGGGGTGCATGGCTTGTGAAAGCCGTGCGCCGTTTTTGCGGCGGGCGACGAGACTAGACTTTGAGAAGGATTTGTCAAACGCCGGGAGGAATTTCTTTCGCGGGCTTTCCATCTCGCCGTTTCGCGGCATCATCGCCGCCACTTATGGCCCGCGCGGTTGATGCATTGATGTACGCTCTCGATTTGAATCCGGAAATCGGCGTGGAGGGCCGTATCCTTTTCCTGCGGGCACAGGAACACCCGGCGCTGGAGCATTTCCGAACGCGGCTGACCTGCCAGCAGACGTGGAAGCCGCGTGCGGCCCAGCTCGAGGCGGCCGGTTTCCGTGTGGAGCGGGAAGGGCAGGGGAAATTCCCGCTCGTGCTGCTGCTGCCGGACCCGCAGCGGGATCTCGCCGTGTCGGATCTGGCCCGTGGCTATGATCATCTGGCGGACGATGGCATTCTGATGGTGGCGCAGCACAACGACTCGGGCGCGAAGAAGACCGAGCAGTATCTGAAGGAGGCTGCGGGTGAGGTGGAGACGCTTTCCAAGCATCACAGCCGCGTTTTTTGGACCACGAAGGACGCCAGCAGGCCGTGGAATGAGGAAGTGCTCGAAGGCTGGCGGCAGCGGGGAGCGATGCGCCGGGTGATGGAGGGGAAATGGTGGTCGCAGCCGGGCTTGTTTAGTTGGGATCGCATTGATGCGGGCTCCGCGTTGCTGGTGAAGCATCTGCCGAAGGAACTCAGCGGCCACGCGGCGGATCTCGGCTCCGGCTGGGGATTTTTGAGCGCCCACCTGCTGCGGGAATGCCCGGAGATTCTCTCGATCGACCTCTACGATGCCGATGGCGATTCCTTTGAGCCCATCCGGCGGAATTTGGGCATCATTCCCACGCGGGTGAAGACGCGGTCGCTGTGGCGGGATGTCACGGCGGGCATCGATGTGGGGCGTTATGATGTGGTGGTCACGAATCCGCCCTTCCATGATGGCAAGACGGCGGATCCCACCATCGGCCTGCGCTTCCTCGCCGCTGCGGCGGCTGGTTTAAAGCCCCACGGCGAGCTGTGGCTCGTGGCGAACCGCCAGCTCCCGTATGAAAACTTCCTCGGCGAGGCCTTTGCCGAATGGAAAACGATCGTCGAGCAGGACGGGTTCAAGGTCATGCATGCCAAAGGCCCCCGCGTGCAGGCCATCCTCAAAGAGCAGCGCGGTGGCAAACGCCGTCGCTGACGGATTTCATGGTGGACAGGGCGGGCGATTTCCGGTTAAACGGGCCTCGCTTTTTCCCCCACCATGAAACGAGTTCCTTTTACTTCCCGTCGTCGCTTCCTTGCGCAATCGGCCGCTGCCATCGGCTTTCCCACCATCGTTCCGGCCAGTGTGTTTGGCGAAAATGCCCCTTCCAAGAAGGTCACCATGGCCGTGATCGGCTGGGGCATGATGGGGCCGTCGAACACGAGCAAATTCCTCGGCGAGTCTGACTGCCAGATCGTGGCGGCGTGTGACATCGACAAGCGGGCGCTGCAAAAGGCGCTCGATACCGTGAACGGCGCTTACAAGAACAAAGATTGCCAAGGCTACCACGACTACCGCGAGGTGATGGCCCGCAAGGACATCGACACCGTGATGCTGGCCGTGCCGGACAACTGGCACGCGCTCGTGGCCATCGAGGCGGCGAAGAACGGCAAGGACATCTACGGCGAGAAGCCGCTCGCCCGCACCATCGCCGAGCAGCAGGCCATCGTGAAGGCGGTGCAGAAGCACGGCCGCATCTGGCAGACCGGCTCCTGGCAGCGCAGCGAGTCCAATTTCCGCATCGGTGCCGAGGTCGTGCGCAACGGCCTCATCGGCAAACTCCGTGAGGTGCATGTGGGCTTGCCTGCCGGGCACAATGACTTTGCCAAAACGGGCGACAAGCGCAGCATCACGCCTCCGCCTGCTGAACTCGACTACGAGATGTGGATCGGCCCCGCGACGATGGAGGACTACATCGAGTGCCGCATTCACAAGAACTGGCGCTGGAATTACAACATCGGCGGCGGCCAGCTTCTCGACTGGATCGGCCACCATGGCGACATCGCGCACTGGGGCATGGACTGCGACAACAACGGCCCCATGGAGGTGAGCCCCATCCAGGTGGACATGCCGCCACGCACCGACATCTGGAACACCGCGACCAAATACCGTGCCGAGGCGAAGTATGCCGGCGACATCACGATGACCATCGCCGGAGGTCATGGCGACATCCAGATGGGCACGAAGTGGATCGGCGCCGACGGCTGGGTGTATGTGAACCGCAACGGCACCTACGATTGCTCGAATCCCGCCTTCAAAAAGATCATCAAGAAGCGCAAAGACGAAAAAGATCCGAAGAGCCCCGTCGTCGAAGGCTCCACCGCGCCGAAGCTCGGCGATGATGTGATCAAGACACGCCTTTACGAGACGCCGGGTCATTGGCGGAACTTCCTCGACTGCGTGAAGAGTCGCCAGCCCACGGTCACGCCGGTGGAAACCGCTCACCACAGCGCCATCCCCGGCCACCTTGCCCTCATCGCGATGATGGTGAATCGTTCCATCAAATGGGACCCCGCCAAGGAAGAGATCCTCGGCGATGCCGAAGCCTCGAAGCTGCTCGGTCGCGAGTATCGCGGCCCGTGGAAGCTGGAGGCGTGAGGCTTTTCAAGCCTCTAGCCGCACGGGATTGGTCAGCGTGCCGATCTTTTCGATCTCCACGCTGACCGTGTCGCCATCCGCTAGCCACACGGGTGGTGTGCGGGCCATGCCGACGCCGTGCGGCGTGCCGGTGAGGATGACGGTGCCGGGCATGAGGGTGGTGCTGCCGCTGAGGAATTCGATGAGCGTGGGCACATCGAAGATCATGTCGTTCGTGTTCCAATCCTGCATCACCTGGCCGTTGAGCACGGTTTTGATGGCGAGGGCATTCGGATTCGGAATCTCATCGGCGGTGACGAGCACGGGGCCGAGCGGGCAAAAGGTATCGAAGGTCTTTCCACGGCACCATTGACCGCCTCCGGCGTGCTTTTGCCAGTCGCGAGCGCTCACGTCGTTGGCGCAGGTGTAGCCGAGCACATGCTGGAGGGCGTTTTCACGCGACACATTGCGGGCGGTCTTGCCGATGACGACGGCCAGTTCGCATTCGTAGTCCACTTTGTCGCTCTTCAGATGGGTGGGGAGCAAAATGGGATCGCCGGGATGTTGGATGACGTTGGGCAGCTTCATGAAGACGACGGGATGCTGCGGGATGGCGGCCTTGGTTTCCTCCGCATGAAAGCGGTAATTCAGGCCGATGCAGACGATGGCCAAGGGCTGGAGCGGGGCGAGCGTCTTCACCACCTCGGCTGGGCGGTCAGTGACGCGGAAGTCGCCAAGGATGTCTCCTTCAATGGCGAAAGCGCTGCCATCCGGCTGAAGGGCGGCGTGGGCGATGCGACCGGAGGAATCAGTGTGGCGGATGATTTTCATGCGCCGGATGCTTGGGCGGTATCAGCCTGGCTGCCAGTTCAAATCGAGGGCGGCATGGGCGGGAGCATCATGCTGCGATTCATGGCGCCGCGCCCGGTATTGGAAAACGGAGCGCTCATCATCGCATCCCGCCGCGTGCGGTAGAGTGGATAGAGGCGTGAGTAGGTGCTGCGCAGCTTTTCACGCACTGGCTCTGCCTCGCTCGTAGGTGGCAGCCGACGCACGGCAAAGATAAGATGGTTCATCGCTTGCTGAATGTTCACGCGGAGGCTGCCACTTTCGAGCCGGGTGCCGCCATGATGAATGGTGACCGGTTGGTTCTCCTTGCCACGAGGACCGAGCAGACCGCTGGCGCTCTCCTCCGGGCCGAAGTCGTCATAGTGAAGCACGAGCGGTGTGGGATGCATGCTGCGTTGCCATTGCGCCGAGGTGCAACTCATGAGGAGAAAGGGGAGAAGGAAGAACAGGCGGCGCATGGGGAGATGCTGTCGCGGTTCTCCCGCCAGTTCCATCGTCTTTCACGGCTATTTGGGAGCCTTTTAAAGCCCTAAAATGGGATTTGATCGTGGTTGGGCCATGATTTTGCATCTGCGGAGTTGCTCTGCTAACCTCCGCCGGGTCATTTGGTGGCGAATGAGCCTGCGGCACGCATTTCGCCTGTTTGAAATGCGTGCTGGACATTTCGGCCCGTTTTCCCATAAAGTCCGCCCTCTTTTCCGGCATGCGCATCGTCTCTAAAGTCCTCTGGACCCTCGCCTTTCTCACCGCCACCTTCATCTGGATGGTGCTCTTTGAGCATGGATTCAGCGTGAAGGGGCTCACTGAGGGCACCCAGACGGAGTTGAAGACCATCAGCGCCTGGTTTTCCGGGAAGAAATAAGTCACCCACCTCTCCACGCCCACTCCCCTCGGGAACATGATCACCACGGACCTCGACCTCGACCCCAAATATCAAAACCTCTGGAAGCGCGCCCGCTCTTCCGCAGATCAGAAGAACTGGGACTACGTCATCAATCTGGTGCTGCCGATTGTGAAAGACAATGTGGGCTTCATGCAGGGCCGCATGCTTCTGCGCACTGCGGAAGGCGAAAAAGTGAATGCGGGGGGCAAAAAGTTTGGCCTCGGCAGCCTCGGCCTCAGTGGCGGCGGCCTCTTCAAGGCGTCGAAAAAAGAGCCTGCGGAGCAGATCGCCGAAATGGAGGAGAATGTCTTCCAGAAGGACCCCTTCAATATCGGGACCAATACCCAGCTCTACGATCTGGCGATGAAGATGCACTTCCCCGAGTTGGCCGCCTTTGCCCTTGAGACCATCCGCATGGGGCACTCGGAAAACACCAAGAACATGCACAAGCTCGCTGAGCACTACATGGCGCATGATGAGCCTCAAAAGGCCAGTGATGTGTATCGCGCGATTTTGAAGGTCGATCCTCGGGACATCGGTGCCAACAAAGGGGAGAAGGACGCCGCCGCCAAGACCTCCATCAAAACTCAGGGCTGGTCCCAGGAAGGTGACTTCCGCAGCAAGATGAAGGACAGCGGTGAGGCCGCCAAGCTGGAGAAACTCAGCAAGCAGGGCATGACCCAGGAGGAGATGGAACTCTTCCTCGCCGAGACGATCGAACTCTACAATTCCGACCAAACGAACATCGTCGTCGTCAAGCGCATGGCCGATCTCTACGAGCGCATCGGCCAGCTCGAAAACGCCTACACCTTCTTCGATTACGCCCTCACGCTGAACCCTGGAGATGTCTCCATGCAGCGCAAGGTGGAGAATCTCCAGAACAAGATCCAGGACCTCCAGGTGGCCCAGATGGAGACGGATATCGAATCCAATCCCGACGCCCCGGACATCGACGACAAGCGGGCGCAGATCGCGGAAATCCGCCGCCAGCGTGCTGGCAAGCTCATCGAGGAAGCCAAAGTCCGCGTGGAGCGCAATCCCACGGACAAAGCGCTCCGCTACGAACTCGGTCAGGCCCTCTTTGAAGGTGCTCTCTACACCGAAGCCATCCCTGAACTCCAGCAGGCCCGCTCCAATCCGCATATCCGCACCAAGGCCATGCTGCTGCTGGGCCGCTGCTTCGAGAAAAAGAACATGAACGACCTCGCCGAAGGCGTGCTCGCCGAAGGGGCCAAGGAACTCGTCGCCATGGACAACGTCAAAAAGGAACTCCTCTACGAACTGGCCATGGTTTACAACAAATCCGGCAAGAAGGAGCAGTATCTCGAAGCCCTCAAAGAGATCTACAACACCGACTACGGCTACCGCGATGTGGCCAAGCGAGTCGAGTCCTCCTACACCTAAGCGAGAGACCATCACCCTCTGAAACAAACGGGGCAGGCTTTTCGGCCTGCCCCGTTTTTTGTGGGTGAGATGACTCAGGAGATCTCCGGCACGACGAAGGGCTCGCGATAGGTGTCCTTGAGCATGGCGTTTGCCGCGTCGTGATCGATGAAGCGCTCCGTCTTGCCATCCATCTTCAAAACGGGGCCGAGGGTGAGCTTGTCCTTGCTGAGATCGACCTCGTTCTTCGCCAGATGCTCCTTCATGCGTTCGAAGGTCTCGGCGGCAAATTTGTCGCCTTTGATGGTTTCGAGGATGGCATCGGGATCCTGGGCCTGGCCGAGGCGGTGGCTGATGTTGCCGGTGTGGCAGAGGGCGCTGGAGAGATGGCCTTCGAGGATGTCGGCGTGCAGATCGTCCACACGGCGGCTGCGGCAGGCGTGGATGAAGTTTTTGAAGTGGTCCTCCGAGCCCGAGAATTTCTGGATCTCCTTGCCCTCCTTGTCGAGCGCCACCGCGCCGCTATAGCTGCTCACCACCACGGTGCCGCCCTCGCATTCGACGATGACGCCCACTCCCGCCCCTTTGTATTTGTCCATGTCCTTGCCGTCCTTGACGGAGGGCAGGCCGCGTACTTCAAAGATGAGCGGAGCCTTCTCGTAGCCGTGGTAAATCATCTGCGTGTTCGCCGTTTCACCATCGTCCTCATAGCCGAGGCGACCTCCCACGCTCCACACGCTGGGAGCCAGTTCCATCTCGCCGAGGAACCAGCGGGCGATGTCCATTTGATGGATGCCTTGATTGCCGAGATCGCCATTGCCGTAGTCCCAGGTCCAATGCCAGTCGTAGTGCAGGCGCTTGCGGCTGAGCGGCTTCTTCGGGCCGGGACCGCACCACAGGTCGAACTCGACACTGTCGGGCACCTTTTGCTCGCCCTCGGCCTTGCCGATGCTGCCGCGCTTTTTGTAGCAAAGGCCACGCGAGAGGAGGATTTTGCCGAGGTTGCCATCCTGGACAAATTTCACTGCCGCCGCGAGTCCGGTGCGGCTGGAGCGGGCCTGCGTGCCGGTTTGCACGATCTTGGAATGCTTCCGCGCGGCTTTCACGATTTGGCGACCTTCCCACACGCAGTGCGAGACGGGCTTTTCCACATACACATCTTTGCCGGCCTGGATGGCCCAGATGGAGGCCAGCGCATGCCAGTGGTTCGGTGTCGCGATGCTGACGGCGTCGATGGACTTGTCGTCAAACACGCGGCGCATGTCGGTGTACTGGGTGACCTTGATCTTGTCCTTGTCGAGAGCCTGGGCGTGCTTGCTCATCACGTTGCTATCCACATCACAAAGCGCCGCCAGCCGCACGCCCTCGTCTTTGAGGCCTTTGTAGCCGCTGATGTGGCCTGCGCCGCGACCTCCAAAACCGATGACGGCCATGTTGATAGTATCGCCGGGGCTTTTTTGAGCCCAGGAGGTTTTGGCGATGTAGAAGACGCCGGTGGAGGCGGCGACGGATTGAGTGAGGAAACGACGGCGGTTGGTCATGGCACGGTGAATACGGGCCAGACGATGCCGGACGTTCGGAAAATGTGGTGATCGTGTGGACGAGGTGACACGCACGGTCGGCAAACTGACGTTTGCCGCTACGAATATGGCGGGAGCCTCGCCGTAGAGGAAGTCGTCAGACTTCCCCGAAACTCACTTCGTGTGAGCCTTTTCTGATTCAGGAGTGGTGGCACACACGATGGGCAAACTGACGTTTGCCACTACGAATGCAGAGTGAGCCACCTCGTAGAGGAAGTCGTCAGACTTCCCCAGAACTCATTTTGGCAGCTCCACCTGGCCATCGCCCATGAGGTAGGCGATGAGGTTGAGCACGTTTTCTTCGCCCAACGCCGCCAACAAGCCTTCCGGCATCAAACTCTGCGCCATTTGCTCTTGTTTGACGATTTGGGTGCGTTCGATGGTGAGGCGTTCGGCGGGTGTTTGGATGGTGAGGGTGCGCTCGGTTTGCTCGGGGATGACGCCGGTGAGGGTGCGGCCGTCTTTGAGGTGGAAGATGCTGACGCGGAAGTCGGCGGGGACGACGGCACTCGGGTCGAGGATGTTTTCGAGGAGGTATTTGAGGTTGCGGCGGTCGCTGCCGGTGAGTTCGGGGCCGATGGCTCCGCCCTGGCCGTACATCTTGTGACAGGCTCCGCAGGCGGCGGTGAACATGAGGCGGCCTTTGGACTTGTCGGCCTTGGCGAGGGCTTCGGGCTTCAAAACGGCTTCCCACTTGGTGAACTCGGCTTTTTTGGCCTCCGGCGTGTCGCGGATCTCGCCCCAGGCTTCGGTGAGGAGTTTGGTTAAGGCTTCATCGCCGAGATTGCGGATCTGGCGGGCTTGGAAGGGCGAAATGGCCGCCGCAGGCACTTTGCCGGCCTTTACGGCTTCGAGCAAAACCTTCGCGTAGGAGGCGCGGGAGGTCAGCGTGGCCACGGTGGCGGCCTGCTGCTCCTGACTGCGCTCCGGCCACGAGCCGGTGAGCTGCTTCGGGATGCTGGGATCGTCATACGCCGCCAACGCACTGCGGGCGACGGTGCCGAGCACCTTGTCGTTGATGAGCGTGCGGATGACCGCGAGCAATTCGGGCTTGGGGGTGCGTGTGAGGCTCTTGAAGGCGTTCAAGCGGGCGTTGGCATCGCCATCCGCGTTTTTGACGAGGACGATGAGTTCGTCGATGGCCCGGCCGCTGCCGAAGAGGGCGGAGAGGGTTTGTATTGTAGTCCCGGCTTTAGCCGGTTCTGAGCCGCCTAAAGGCGGGACTACAATACGAAGAAGCTCATCCCAGCCCTTCGGCTTCTTGGCGCTGCTGAAGCCCTCCAGACCCGCCGCCATGCCCGCGAGCACATCCTCGCGCACGTCGGCACGCTCCGTCATCAGCGCCACGAGCGCATCGACGGCCTCGGGCTTGTCCTCGATCATCTCGGCGATGCGCCGGGCGACGAGGCGGCGCACGGTGGGGATTTTCGCCTCGCGGATGAGCTCCACGCCCTTCATCGGCTCCGCCGCCACCGCCGGTTCAATGCCATACCAAATCATGAGCGGCTGCTGGCGGTCGTTGGCGTCTTCGGCGTGCTTCGCGAGCGCAGTGGCGATGGGCCAGCGGGCGTCGAAAGGCATACGCTGAAGTGCAGAGGCGATGTGGAGGCGGACGAGGCCGGAGGACTCCATTGTGGCCAGATTGGCGAGTTTTGCGAAATCCAGACCGTCCGAAACTTTGGTGTTGCGAGACGAAGTGAATCCAAACTTTCTGGCATACTCACTCTTGTGAGTGCTCAGAAGCTCGAAAGTCTCGCGGCTCATCTTATCAGATAAGGCAAGGAACGGCAGAAAGCTCGTTTCCCCTGAGTTAAAGCCGATCATCAGAGATTGGAGGGCCTCAGCCAATTTCTCGCCGCTCTTAAGATCAGCGGGCGTGAGTGACGATCCGGACAATCGCTGACTCACCAACTGCCCAGCCATCCGTCTCCACCAGTTGTTTACCTTTGGTTCAGCACACATTCCCCACACAAGCTCATCCAGAGGACGTTCGGCGAGATTCACGTTCTTGAAGTTCTCGTGGGAATTCCTGTCCTTACCTTCATACACGATCTTGTAAATCCGGCCGCTGCTGCGGTGGACGCCGTCGTTGTCGTGGCATTCCCCGCTGTCGCTCCAGTCGGCGACGAAGACGTTGCCGTCGGGGCCGGTGAGGAGGTCGATGCCGCGGAACCATTTGTCTTTGGCCTTCATGAAATCAGGCGCGTGCTTGCCGACGTAACCGCAGCCTTCGCGGTGGAGGGTGTCCATGTTGATGCGATTGCCGTGCAGGTTGCAGGTGAGGACGGCGCCGTGGTATTTCTCGGGCCAGAGACCGCCTTGATAGATGAGCATGCCGACGTGGGCGTGGCCGCCGCCGAGCTGGTCGGTCTTGCCTGTGACGCCGAGCTTGCGGATGTCGCTCCAGGTTTCGGCACCAGCGTCCCAGTGAAAGTGGTCGGCGGTTTGCTCGATGACTTCATAGACGTGCGGATTGAGGTGCGTGCCGAACATGCGGCGGTAGTAGGCACCGGGAATGCCGTGCCAGAGGTGGCCGATGACGGTGTTGATCCAGAAGAGCTCGCCTTCGGCATTCCAATCGTGGCCCCAGGAGTTCGTGCCGCCGTGGCAGACGAATTCAAAAACTTTTCGCGTGGGATGAAAGCGCCAGATGCCGCAATTGATCTTCGTGCGCTTTTCCAGCGGCGTGCCGGGTGCGCCGACAGCGGAGGTATCGGTGATGCCGTGGCGACCGTAAAGCCAGCCATCCGGGCCCCAGCGCAGGCCGTTGACGATGTTGTGGCCGATGGTCTTCACGTTGAAGCCATCGAGCAGCACCTCGGGCTCGCCATCGGGTGTGTCGTCGCCGTTTTGATCGGCGATGAAGCTGAGCGTGCCGTTGTGCAGCACCCAAGCGCCGCCGTAGCCGGTCTCCACGCTGGTGAGGTAGCTGCCGCCTTCCCAGAAGACCTTCCGGCCGTCGTGTTTGCCATCGCCGTCCTTGTCTTCGAGGATGATGAGGCGGTCGCGCAGCTTCGTGTCCCAGCGCATGGGGTTCTCGGCAAAGGTGTAGTTTTCCGCGACCCACAGGCGGCCTTTGGCATCCCACGCCATGCCGATGGGCTGGCGGACATCCGGCTCGGCGGCAAAGACGAGACATTTAAAGCCCGGTGGCAGTTCCATCGTGGCTGCGACTTCTTCCGCTGGCATGGGAGCGCCTTTTTCCGTGTCGTAGATGGCCGGGAAGTCCGCTGCAAAGAGCGAAGGGCAAAGGGCGAAGAGGCAGAGTGCGGCGCGGAGAGTCATGGCGAAAAGAAACGGTTTAAACCGCTGATTAGACGCTAATATGACGCTGATTAATGCATTTCACCATTAGCGTCCAATCAGCGTCATATTAGCGGTTCTAAAACTCCCCTCCTAGCTCGCATAGCCACCCGCACACCATGAAGTTCCTTCTTCTGCTCTTTTCCGTGTATTCCGTGTGTTCTGTGGTGGAAGCCGCTCCGAATACCAAATCGCCTCCGCCGAAGCCTCAAACCACCGCCGATCTCGCGGAGAGCATCGCGCCGTCGCTGGTGAAGATCACGCAGATGGGCCGCGAGGGAGCGGATGGCATTGGCTCAGGCTTCATCGTGAGTGCGGACGGGCTCATCGCCACGAATCTGCATGTGATCGGCGAGGCACGCCGCCTGCAGGTGGAGATGCACGATGGCCAAACGCATGCGGTGACCTCCATCCATGCCACGGATTCGCATCGAGACCTCGCTTTGCTCAAGATTGACGCGAAAAATCTGAAGCCGCTACCGCTGGGAGATTCCCAAAAAGTCCGCCAGGGCGAAAGCGTGGTGGCGATGGGGGCACCGGAAGGGCTGGCGTTCAGCATCGTGCAGGGCGTGCTCTCGGCGACGCGTGAGATTGATGGCAATGACATGCTGCAAATCGCCATCCCGATCGAGAAGGGCAACAGCGGCGGTCCGCTGCTCGACATGCGAGGCAAGGTGCTCGGCATTTTGACGCTGAAGCACATCAAGACGGACAACCTGGGCTTTGCGATGCCGGTGAACGCTTTGAAGGATCTCATCGAAAAGCCCAATCCCGTGCCGATGAGCCGCTGGCTGACGATTGGCGTGTTGAATCCGAAGCTGTGGAAGCTACACCTCGGCTCGCAGTGGACGCAGCACGCGGGCGTGATTCGTGCCGATCTGCCGGGCGATGGTTTTGGAGGCCGGGCGCTGTGCCTTTCGACGCAGAAGGTGCCGGAGGAGACCTTCGAGATCGCCGCGACCGTAAAGCTCGATGACGAAGCGGGTGCCGCAGGCCTCGCCTTCTGCTCGGATGGCGGGGACCGGCATTACGGCTTCTATCCTTCGGGCGGCAAGCTGCGCCTCACCCGCTTCGACGGACCGGATGTGTATTCGTGGACGATCCTCGCCGATGTGCCGAGCGAGGCTTACAAGGCAGGTGAGTGGAACACGCTGCGTGTGCGCGTGGAGCCGGAGAAGATCACCTGCTTTGTGAACGGCAAAAAAGTCATCGAGACCGAGGATGCCGGCCTGCGCGGCGGTAAGGCGGGCCTTTGCAAATTCCGCACCACCGTGGCGGACTTTCGTGGCTTTCGCATCGGCACGGATCTCACCGAGAAGCCACTCGATGAGCAACTGGCCTCGACCTTTCGCAGCGAGATCGAATCGAATCTCGCCGAGGCTTCCACTCGCGATCAGACGCTGGATAAACTCCTCGAAGATCCTGCCGCCGCTCGTCGCGTGATCAGTGAGCAGCGCAAGAAGCTCGAAGAAGAGGCTGGGAAGCTCCGTGAGCTCGAACGCGAGCTGCATCGCCGAGCGATGACGAAAGAAATCCTCGCTGAACTCGAAAAGCCGGAGCCGGAGATCAATCTGCTGCGCTGCACGCTGCTGCTTTCCCGCCACGACAATCCTGAGATCGACGTGGCGTCTTATTTGAATGCCTTCAAAGCGATGATCGCCGATTTGAAGGACGATCCCGAAATTCTAAAAGGCACGATCCCTGCGGTGAAACGGCTGAACCGATACCTCTTCGAGGAAAACGGCTTTCACGGCAGCCGTGGCGATTACGAAAGCCGCAGTAACAGCTACATGAACGAGGTGCTCGATGACCGCGAAGGCCTCCCCATCACGCTGAGCGTTCTTTACGTCGAACTGGCCTCCAAACTCGGCATTCAGGGCGTCTTTGGCGTGCCACTGCCGGGGAAGTTCATGGTGGGCTATCGCGATGGGCCAGAAGGTGAGCTTCAGCTCGTGGATGTGTTTGAGCGTGGCAAGGAACTGACGGTGGAGCAGGCGGCGCTGCAACTCAGCGAGACGGCAGATTTGGCGGATGAGTTCCTCGAACCTGCCACCAAGCGGGACATCCTGCTGCGCATGCTACGCAACCTTCTCGGAAGCGGTTTTGAGGAGACGAGGGCCATTCGCGAATCATTGCCCTATCTCGATCTCGTGCTCGCTATTGATCCCAAAGCGGCTGTCGAGCGTCTCACGCGTGCGCAGCTTCGTCAGCGAGTCGGCGAGAAGTCGGGAGCACGGGAAGATGTGAACTGGTTGATCGAGAATTTCCCCGAGGACGGCCCGCCGGAGATGGTCCAGCAGCTCGACCGGTGGCTGCAGATGCTACGCGAGGAGTGATCCGCCTCACCGCATGCGCAGCGCGAGGTAGTTTCTCAAAGCCATCGAATGGGATTCATCGGTCGGGAGGCTGAGGTAGTCGATCTGGTGCTTGCGGAAGCCTTCTTTGAGAGTCTCCGCGAATTGCTTCTGCACCTCGATGTAGCGCTGGCGCACGGTGGCGGGATCGAGGAGGAGGTAGTCCTCGTCGTTTTCGAGGTTCTCAAAGCGTGCCCAATTGCCGAAAGGGAAGTCGATCTCGTCGCGGTCCCAGAGCTGGAGGGCGATGACCTCGTGGCCTTTTTTGCGCAGGATGCCGATGGCCTTCAAAATGGCTGCTGGATCGTCAAAGAAGTCGCTGATGAGGATGACGAGGCCGCGACGCTTCAGGCGCTGAGCGAGCGATTCGATGACGGGGGCGAGGCTGGTGTCCTGGCCGGGTTCCGTCTTCACCATCGTCTCAAGCAGGACATGAAGATGGGTGATCTTCGTGTGGCAGGGAATCACATCACGCACCTTGGAATCGAAGGTGATGAGGCCCACGGCGTCCTGCTGGCTCATGAGCAGGTAGGCGAGGCTGGCGGCGAGCTTGCGGGCGTAGTCAAACTTCAGCACGCCCTTCTGGCCGCGGTAGCCCATGCTGCCGCTGGCATCGAGCACGATGGTGGCTCGCAGATTCGTCTCCTCGTCGTATTCGCGGATGTAAAAGCGGTCGCTGCGGCCAAAGACCTTCCAATCGAGCCGGCGAATCTCATCGCCCTGCACATACGGCCGGTGTTGGCGGAACTCGACGCTGAACCCCTTGTGCGGCGAGGCATGCTGCCCCGTCGTGAAGCCCTCGACGACCGTGCGGGCGAAGAGCTGCAAGTTTTGCAGAGACGTGATGTCTTCAGCGTGGAGGATGTCGCTCAGGGTAGCCACGGCGGGAGAGTGCTGGAAAGGGCTAAAGCAGAGTTCAGGGGAAGTCGCGATAGACTTCGCGACGATGGAGGAAGCATTTCAGGTGAATCGAGCCGGCAATCAAAAAGAAGCCCAAACGATAGTCTCCTATGCGGTAGCGAAAGGCATGGCTGGCTCCTTTGAGCTGCTTGATTTGAGCAATTCCGTGAAGGGATTTGGCAGCGGCTAGCTGCTCCACCGCTTTTTCAACCCGTTTGCGAAGCTTCTTGTCATGCAGCCTCTCCAAATCTTGGACGAATTCTTCCTGGATGACGATTTTCACGAGTTGGCGGCCATGCGGGCTTTGAATTCCTTCATGCTGACCGTTTTGCCGCTGCTGCGAGATTCCATGATGCGTAACAGGGCGGCTTCCTCTCGCTGCTCATCCAGTTCCTCGCGCAAAGCGTCGAGACGGCGATCAAAGGCCTGATTGACCGCATTCTGGATGATTTCTTGCAGCTTCTTCGGGCTGATGGCGATGGTGGTGCTCATGGTGCTGAAAATAGAGCCTGAGATTCATTCGTCATTCGGAATTCTGGCTTCGTCTTTGGAGCGCAGCGGCTCACAAAACCCTCGCCTCCGACTTCTTCGTCGTCTTGATCAGTTCAGCGATGATCTGGTCCACGGTGATGCCTTCGGCTTCGGCGTGGAAGGTGGGGACGAGGCGGTGGCGAAGGGCGGGGGTGGCGAGGGCTTCGATGTCGTCGAGGGTGACGTGGGTGCGGCCTTGGAGAAGGGCGCGGACTTTGCCGGCGAGGACGAGCATCTGGCTGGCACGTGGGCCGGCACCCCAACTGAGCATGCTTTTGACGTAGTCGGAGGCTCCGGGTTCGTTCGGGCGGGTGGCGCGGACGAGGTCGAGCACGAAATCGATCACATGATCGGGCACCGGAACTTTGCGGGCGAGTTGCTGGGCGGCTTGCAGGTCTTCGGCGGTGATGACGGCCTCAATGTTCTGGCTTTCGGTGCCGGTGGTGCGGTTGACGATCTGGCGCTCGTCTTCGCGGGTGGGGTAATCGACCTTGATGAGGAAGAGGAAGCGATCTTTTTGGGCCTCGGGCAGGGGATAAGTACCTTCCTGCTCGATGGGATTCTGCGTGGCGAGCACGAAGAAGGGCTTCGGTAGCTCAAAGGTCTCCTGTCCGACGGTGACGTGCTTTTCCTGCATGGCTTCAAGCAGCGCAGCCTGCGTTTTCGGAGGCGTGCGGTTGATTTCATCGGCGAGGACGATTTGAGAGAAGATGGGGCCGGGTTGGAAGGTGAGTTTCCGGCGGCCGGTTTCGGCGTCTTCTTGGATGATTTCGGTGCCGGTGATGTCGGCGGGCATCAAATCGGGTGTGAACTGGATGCGGCGAAAACTGAGGTGCATCGCATCGGCGAGCGATTTGACGAGCAACGTTTTCGCGAGGCCTGGAACACCTTCCAGCAAGCTGTGACCACCGGCAGCGATGGCGATGAAGACCTGCTCGATGACGGCCTCCTGTCCCACGATGCGCCGGGCGAGGGCGGTTTTGAGCTTTTGGAAATTAGCGACGAGGGAGGCGGCGTTGGCGGTATCGGACATGAGCGGGTGGCGAAGAGGAAAGACCTATGTGGAGACGGGGGCCAGCGGTGGGTTCTTTCTCGCCAAAAGGTGCGTGAAGGGATGTGTGGCGGCGAGGTTGTATTGTTTGATGGCGAGGGACCAGAAGGGAGCGAGGTCGTGCTCGGTGGCGCTCCAGAGGCGGTAGTGCAGATCGGTGACGGTCTCGGTGTCGTTGATGAGGGCATTGACCTCACGCGGGGTGAGCGCCTGCGGGCCTTGCTGGATGAGCTTGTCGGCGATTTCGTCGAGATACTCGCTGGAGTCCTGGGTGTTCTTGCGGCGGCGAAGAAGGGAGATGTGGAGGCCGTTGACGTAAGGATCGAGGCAGACCTGCATGAGGCCGTAGTTCCGCTCGATCTCCGGTGGCAGTTGCAGGCGGCCTTTGACCTCGGCGAGGTTCGTTTCGAGCTCACGAAGCACGGCGGGAGGTTCGGTTTCCTCAGGGCTGAGGAAGAGGCCGAGGCGCTGGCCGCTTTTTCCGCTGCTGAGCCAGATGGCGAGGGGAATGGCGAGCGTGAGAGAGACGAAAATGGGGCTAAGCCAGAGGAAGAAGCTCCACGAAATCATCCAGGCGACGATGCCCCAGGCGATGCCGAGGAGGGTGACACCTCCAAAGGTCAAAATGACCTCCCGCCAGTCCACGCCATCGAGTTTGCGCTTTTGGGCCACCCATTTGACGCCTTGGCCGGTGATGATTTTAAAGACGAAGGTGGTGTGAAACCACATCATCACCGGGGACATGAGGGTGAAGATGACGGTATCGAGCAGGCTGCTAAGGAGGGCGAGCATGCGGAGGTGCAGGGTCTTGAAGACGCGGCCGCTAACCATCTCATCGAGCAAGATGACGAACTTCGGCATGAAGATGAGCGTGGCGGTGAGACCGAGCAGGAGGTGGCCTGCACGCTCGGCGGGGCCGTCTCGCACGACATCACCTGGTGTGGCGGCGAGCCAAGTGGTGAAGACAAGCAGCAGGAACCACAGGGGCGAGCTGACGTAGCTGAGTACGCCGTGGGCGAAATTCACGCGGCTCATGAAGTGCCATCCACGAGCAAAGAGGAGCCAGAAGTGCTGCATGTTTCCCTGGCACCAGCGGCGGTCGCGTTTCAGCGTGTCGATGAGGGTAGGTGGGCCTTCCTCGTAGCTGCCGCGGATGGTGTTCAGCAGACGGACGGAGTAGCCCGCCTTTCGCATGAGAGCGGCTTCGACGAAGTCATGCGAGAGAATGTGCCCGCCGAAGGGCACGGTCTTCGGCAGCGGCGGCAGAGCACAATGCTGGATGAAGGGATCGAGGCGGATGATGGCGTTGTGCCCCCAGAAGTTCGCCTCGCCATTCTGCCAGTAATTAAGCCCGGCCATGAAGGCGGGGCCGTAAAGCGACTGAGCGAATTGCATGAGCCTGCCGATGAGCGTTTCGCTGGCGACCTGTTTGGGAAAGGTTTGGAGAATGCCGATGCCGGGGTTCCTCTCCATGATGCGAGTCATGGCGACCATGAGGGCACCGGACATGAGGCTATCGGCATCGAAGACGATCATGTAGCGATACCTTTTTCCCCAGCGGCGGCAGAAGTCGGAGACGTTGCCGCTCTTGCGGTTGATGGGCTTGCGGCGGTGGCGGTAGAAGATCTTGCCGAAGGCTCCGAGCTGGCGTGAGAGTTCGAGCCAGGCGGTTTGCTCCTCAATCCACTTGTTGGTCTGATCGCTATCGCTCAGGACGAAGAAGTCGAAATTTTTGAGGTGCCCGGTTTTCTTCAGGGACTCAAAGGTGACACGCAGACCTTCCCAGACGCGGCTTACGTCCTCGTTGTAAACCGGGATGATGATGGCGGTGCTGGCATCGATCGGGCCGTCATCGTCCTCGATGGTATTCCAGAGGTCCGTGGGGTCGTCTTTGGGCCGATTTTGCAACCACACGCCGATGAGAGCGGTCCAGAAGCCGGAATTCAGTTGGTAGAACAGCGGAACAAAGCAGATCAGCAGGCCGATTTTGGCATTGCGGTAGCCTTCGCTGACCTGGAGAAAGCGAATCATCAGCCAGGTGCCCAGCAGGGTGCCGAGACACACGAGCGTAAGGAAGGTGACGCGGCGTGCGCGGGCCAGCGTGCGAGGGATGATGCCTGCGGGTGGCGTTTTGACCTGGGGCTCGCTCATTGCAGGAGGCGGTAAACGTAATAGAACACAAAGGTCACAAACACGGCCAGCACGGCGTATCGCATCCACGGCTGGCGTGCGAAGCCTTCAAAGGTTCCTTCGGCCACATGGGTGAAACCGAGATCCATGTCTCGCGGCGTCATTTTGGAGACTTGCAGGCTGGGGCCGCTCGTGCGCACGGCCTCACGCATGGCACCGCTCATTTCGGGTGGCACAAAATTGTTATCCATAAAGTGCAGTGGCCAGCGGTCCGGCCCATCGCTGATATAAAATCCCAAACGGCCTCCGGCCTCGATCTGCGGCTCGGTGAGGTGCATGTCGTGGTAGATCGTGCCGAGCCAGTCGTGCATCATTTTCCGTGCTTCATCGATGGCGAGGGCCACGGGCTTGAGGGAAGGATCTTTCGTGTGCGCATCCGAGGCGCGGCGGAGGGATTCGAGCACGAGCTGCGTGCGGCGGATGCGGTTGTGCAGGCGATAGGAGCGGAAGTAGTCCGCGAGGCGTGCATAGGCCTCATTCCATTCCTGGTCCGTGCCAGTGGCGGGTGCGAATTGAATGTTGACGGCTTCCATAATTGAAAAAGCCGACAACGTGGCGGCTTGAGCGGCTGCCTTATAGAGCAGGCCGCAGGCCAGTCAAACGAACCACGAGATTTCGCGGCGTTCGATCACATGCCACCGCTCTGCGCGAGGAAATTCAAGGCGAGCGTGGCGATGGCAAGAAGGAAAACAACCCAGGCGAGGAGCATGATGGGAGAGGGCGAGAAAAGGGTTCGGAAAGCGTGGTGGAAGGGCAGTGGGCTGTCGAGCGATTAAGGAATCGAAGGCAGCTCGGTGCGCTGGAAGGTATTGTCCCAAGCACCGCTCGCGGTGCGGGATTCCCACTTCTGTTTGCCGGACTCTGGAACCATGATGGGGGAGCTTTCACCTTGCGCAGCCGTCTTCACCATGTCTGCACCGAACATTTGGACGACCAAGAGGGCGGCGGCGAGCACGAAGCAGATAGCGGAAAGTGGCATGAGGCCAGCCTCAGGATCTTTTTCCTCATAGAACTGTTCGGAATCAGCGGCTGCGGCACGCTTCACAGGGGCGCTTGGAGGTGCGGAAATCGGCGCACGCTGCATGGCCTGGGTGGGCTGCAGTTTGACGGTGGCTTTGGGAAGCGGGGCTGTGCCACCACTGACCATCGGGCCCGTGCCGGGAGCTTTCGGAGCCATCGGTTTCGGGGCACCGGTGGCAATCGGCACAGTGGGAGCACCTGCTTCGACACGAGGAGCTGCAGGAGGCGCTCCGGGAACGCCGGGAGCTTTGGCTAGGGGACGAGTGGCGGCGGGAAGGGAAGCCGTGGGAGGGCCACCAGCCACTGGTGGGCGTGGGGCACCTGGAGCTGCTGGGGGCTTCGGTGCCATCGGCGCGGTGGGAGGACCCGAAGGCGCGGAAGGAGCCACAGGAGGACGGGCCGGAGGCGGCAGCGGACTGCCTGCGGAAGGGGCGCTTGGGGGCGGGGCGGAAACGACTGGCACGGCCGAAGTCGTCTTGCGAGAAGGCGGTGGCATTGGAGGGGAAGGGAGCTTCACCGGGGAGGTGGCACTCTTCGCCGCAGGCGGAGGAAGGGGGGCGGAGGGGAGCTGGATCGGCGCGGTGGCTGTCTTGGCTGCCACGGGCACGGCGGAAGTCGTCGCGCTGGAAGGGGCGATACTGCCCGTCACTGGACTCACAGGAGCGGTGGCCTCGCGGGCCTGGGTGACACCGGCACCGGGGCGGGCACGCAGCGTGATACGCACGGTTTCTTTCTTCAGCGGCACGGCAGAGGTTTTCGGCGTGGAGGAAGGATTATCGGAGTCGCTCATGTGTGGGGATGTGAATAAAGGGGAATTCCCCTTCTCTTTAGCGAATTCCGCCCTCGTGCGTCAATCGCTTTTCCTCCACGGTTGCAAATATCCAAGGGGTGCTCGTTATTTTCCGACTTTCGCGGCCTTTTGCCCTCTTCCTTCCTCTTCATTCATGAAACGCATCCTCGTCACCGGCGGCGCCGGCTTCATCGGCTCCCACACTGTTCAGCGGCTCCTAAGCGAGGGCGCTGAGAGCGTCGCCGTGCTCGATAGCTTCAACGACTACTACAATCCGGCCATCAAGCGGGCGAACATCGCCGCCATGGCCGATCCGCGTCTTTCGGTCCACGAAGGCGAGCTCAACGACGCCTCCTTCGTGGGTGAAGTCTTCGAAAAGGGCCGCTTCGATGCCGTCGTCCATCTCGCGGCCCGGGCGGGCGTTCGCCCCTCCATCGAGCAGCCTGAGCTTTACATCGATACCAACATCAAAGGCACCTTCAACCTCCTCGAAGCCGCCCGCCGCACCGGCGTGAAGCAGTTCGTCTTTGCCAGCAGTTCCTCCGTCTATGGAGTGAACAAAAAAGTGCCCTTCTCCGAGGCCGATCCCATCCTTCAGACCATCAGCCCCTACGCGATGACGAAGATGGCGGGCGAGCAGATGTGCTCGAACTACAGCCACCTCTACGGCATCAAGACCGTCTGCCTGCGCTTCTTCACCGTCTATGGCCCCCGCCAGCGTCCTGACCTGGCTATTTCCAAATTCACCCGCCTCATCGAGGACGGCAAACCCATCGACAAATTCGGCTCCGGCACCACCGCACGCGATTACACCTTCGTCACCGACATCGTGGACGGCATCCTCGGCTCCGTGAACTACACCGCCGGCCCGATTTGCGACATCTTCAACCTCGGCGGCTCCCAGACTGTGACGCTCAACGACCTCATCGCCGCCATCGAGGAGGCCACCGGCAAGAAAGTGCAAATCAACCAGCTCCCCGATCAGCCCGGCGATGTGCCCCTGACCTCCGCTGATGTGAGCAAAGCCACCGCGCTGCTGAATTTCAAACCCACCACGCACATTCATCAGGGTATCCCCAAGTTTGTTGAATGGTTCCGCGAGATGCGCGCCAAAGGCGTCGCAGTTTGCTGAGTCGCTCACGCAAAACAACGCTCGACAATCCCCGCTCGAATCGAAATACTCTGCGCCGTGCTTCATTTCCTCCATCGGTTCCTCCTCCTGCTTGCCCTGTTGGGCACTCAGGTGATGGGCCTGCATCGCGGTTACATCTGCGATTGTGGCGGGGTGGAGCGTCTCACGCAGCTCGACCACTGCCACGGCCCGCATGATCATGGCTGCGAGTATGAAGAGCATGAGATGCCTGCTCATGATCGCCATGATCATGAAGAGGAAGAGCCCATCCATGAGCACCCAGCGCTCGTCGAATCAGCTCTCGCCGAAAAAGCTCATGCCGCCGCCTTCATGTCCGTCCAGGTTCCGCTGCTGGTTTGGCTTCCGTTGGATGATTTTACCGTCAAAACTCTCCCCCAGGCAGAAAGGGATCGTTTTCAGCCTCCTCGAATAAAAAGCCGCGCTGGACCACCGTGGCCCTCACGGCTCTCACACACGATTTCGCTCAGGATTTGAGAAAGGATTGATCGCCGCCATCCACGACGATGGCCTCCGCTGCGTTCGCATGGTTCTCCCATGCTGCTTTTCAGCCCATTCAATCCGGCCTCATCATGCTCCGTCCTCTCCTTTTCCTTTTCGTCTTCGTTTTCACCGCCCGCGCGGCCGAGCTTCGCCTCGAGCACATCGCCGCCCGTGTTCGCAGCCATCATCCCATGCTCAAAGCCGCTCGCATGGCCGTCGAGGAAGCTCGCGGACGCCAGCTCGGTAGCGGCAGGCTCGCCAATCCCACGCTCGAGACCAGCTTTCAAAATGAAAGCCGCACCAGCCCACGCACGATGCTCTTTGGCATCGATCAGTCGTTTCCCGTCACCAAGCGCCTCACCCTCGAAAAACAACTCTCCAGCCAGCTCGTCACCGCAGCGGAGCTGGAGGTGCGTGATGCGGAGCGTCGCCTCTTCGCCGAGGCACGCGAGCACGCGGTGCAGATCATCGCCCTTCAGCAGCAGCGTATTCTGCGCCAGCAGCAGCGTGAGCTGGCCCTCAAGCTCTCCGAATTCGCCAAAAGTCGCGCCGCCAAAGGAGAACTCTCGCCGCTCGATGCCGCGCAGGCCCAGGTGGATGCGCAGCGGCTCATTTTGGAGGCCAAAAAACTCGAAACTCAGCACACCAGCCTTCTCGGTGCCTTGAAGCCCATGCTCGGCATCGCGCCACAGGATTTACTGGTGCTCACCGGCACCCTCCCAGCCCTCGTCATGCCTGGCCTCTCGCCCTGGCAGCGCCGGGCGGATTTCCAACTCGCCCAAACCAAGATCAACGCCGCACAGACCGATGCCGCTCTCGCCAAATCCAAGCGAATGCAGGATGTGAGCGCAGGCTTCTTCGCCTCCCGCGAAAACCAAGGGCAACCCGATGGCCGTCGTGAAGACACCGGCTTTGTCGGCTTTCGTTTCTCTATCCCGCTGCCTTTTTGGAACCGCAACCAGGGCGAGATCGCCGAGAAAGCCGCCACCGCCGAGCGTCAGCGCCTCGAAGCCGAAGCCCTCGGAAAACAAATCGCCAGCGAGGCGGATACCGCCCGCCGTGAGATGCAGGCCAATGCCGATCTCGCTCGCGAAACCCGCGACACACTTCTCCCGCTCGTCATCGAGCAGACGCAAAAGCTCGAACAAGCCTACCAGACCGGCCAGACCGATCTCCTCATCCTCCTCCGCGCCCGCGATCAGCGCCTCCAACTCGAATCCGCCGTCCTCGATGCCGCCCGCGACTTCCACCTTGCCCGCATCCGCTACGAATCCGCCACCGGAGCCACCACGCCATGAAAGCTATCTTCTCCATTCTTCTTCTCCTTCCCATCCTCTCATTCGCTGCCGATCCGAAGCGGAAGGACAACACCATCATCCTCGAAGAGGCGGCGGTGGCGAATCTGCAACTCCAGTTCACCGAAGCCGAGGAAACCACGTTTGAGGAAACGGTCTTCGCGCTTGGCAATATCGAGGTGCTGCCCGGCAAGAAGGCCGTTGTCAGCAGCCGCATTCCCGGCCGGGCGTTTTCGGTGCTCGTCATTCCGCATCAGGAGGTCGATGTCGATGCCGAGGTCGCGTGGGTGGAAAGCCGCCAGCCCGGTGATCCGCCACCGGTGATCAAACTCACCGCGCCGATCAGCGGAATCGTTTCCAAAGTGAACATCGCGCAAGGTCAGCCGGTGTCGCCGGATGCCGAGCTGATCGAAATCATCGACCTCAGCATCATCGAAGCCGCCGCACATGTGCCGCAGCATCTCGCAGGCCAGTTAAAGCCGGGGCAGATCGCGCACATCCGCGTGCCGGCGCTGCCGGACAAGGTCTTCGAGGCGAAGCTCGCCCACATCGCCGCCGTGGCGGATGCTGACACCAGCACGATTGAGGCGGCGTTTCATGTGTCGAATCCCAACAAGCTGCTGCGCCCCGGCATGAAGGCGGAGTTCAGCATCGTCGCCAGCACGCGCGAAGGCGTGATGTCCATCCCGCGCGGCGCGGTGCAGGGCGATGCGGCGGAGCGCTTCGTCTATATCAAAGACTATGAATTGAAGAACGCCTTCGTGAAGACCAGCATCGTGCTCGGTGCGCAGAACGACCAGTTTGTCGAAGTTGTGAAGGGCCTCTTCCCAGGTGATGAAGTCGTCACGCGGGGTGCTTATGCACTCGGTTTCGCCGGAAAGGGCAGCGTCAGCCTCAAAGAGGCGATGGACGCCGCGCACGGCCATCCGCACAACGAAGACGGCAGCGAAATGACCAAGGAGCAGATCGCCGCTGGTGGCGCAGGCCATGACGATCACGATCATGAAGGCGGCTCAGGCTGGAACATGCTCACCATCTTCTTCGCCAGCACCACCGGGCTGTTGCTCGTGCTGTTAATCGTCACTCTCGTCATGAGCCGGAGAACTGCTGCTGCGTAACACCATGCTCAACAAACTCATCCGTTTCTCGCTGCATCATCGCCCGCTGGTACTCATGGCGGCGCTGCTGGTGCTGCTGTTCGGCTGGCAAACGCTCACGCAGTTGCCCGTCGAAGTGCTGCCGGACATGACGAAGCCAACCGTCACCATCCTGACCGAAGCGCCGGGACTTGCCCCCGAGGAAGTCGAAACGCTGGTCACGCAGCCGCTTGAAAGTGCCGTGCAAGGGGTCGGCGGTCTGGATCGACTGCGCTCGAACTCCGACGTGGGCCTTTCGCTCGTCTTTGCGGAGTTCGGCTGGGGCACGGACATCTATCGTGCGCGCCAGCTCGTGCAGGAGCGCATGCAATCCGTGATCAACACCCTGCCTGCGGGCACCAAGCCGGGCATGACACCGGTGTCATCGCTCATGGGCGAGATCTTGCTCGTCGGTCTGCGCAGTACGCATGGCAAGATCGCGCCGATGGATCTGCGCACGCTGGCGGATTGGACGATCAAGAGGCGTTTGCAGAGCATCAGCGGTGTGGCGGAGGTCTTGACCATCGGCGGTGGCGTGAAGCAGATCCAGGTGCAGCCGAATCCAAACCGTCTCGCTGCCTTTGGTATTACCTTTGAAGAAGTCGAGACCGCTGTGAGCCGTGCAGCAGGCAATGCGACGAGCGGTTATCTGCAAGCCGGGCCGCGTGAGATCATGGTGCGCAATCTCGGCATGACCACGTCGCTGGCAGACATCGCCCGTACCGTCGTCAAGACCGTCGGAAACCGCCCCGTGCTCATCAGCGACGTGGCGGAGGTCAAACATGCCGTACAGACGATGCGCGGCGATGCCAGCGTGAATGGCACGATGGGCGTGGTGCTCAGTATCGACAAAGCGCCAGGCTTTGACACGCTGAAGCTCAGCTCGCAGATCGAGGCGGCGCTGGAGGAACTGCGCCCCACACTTCCAGCGGGCGTCACTGCCGAGATCATGTTCCGGCAGGGAGACTTCATCGCGCACGCCATCGGCAATCTCAAAGAGGCCATCCGCGACGGCGCGATCATGGTCACGATCATCCTGTTTCTCTTCCTTCTAAACTTCCGCACCACCGCCATCACGCTCACGGCCATGCCGCTGTCATTCGCGGTCACGATTCTGATCTTTAAACTCTTCGGCATTAGCCTGAATTCCATGACCCTCGGCGGCCTCGCCGTCGCCATCGGCATGGTCGTGGATGACGCGATTGTGGATGTGGAAAACGTCTATCGCAGACTCAAGGAGAACGCCGCCAAGTCCACGCCAAAGCCCGCGCTGGAAATCATCGCCTCCGCCTCCGGCGAGGTTCGAAACTCCATCCTCTACGCCACCGTGCTCATCATTCTCGTCTTCCTGCCGCTGCTCGGCCTGGAAGGCATCGAAGGCCGCTTGTTCACGCCCATCGCGATCGCCACGATCACCAGCATGGCGGCATCGTTTGTCGTCAGCCTGACCGTGATCCCCGTGCTCTGCTCGCTGCTGCTGCGGATGAAGAACAATCCGTCTCAGTCAGGAGGACATCACGATGGATTCCTCGTTCGCTCCATGAAATGGCTCGTCGAGCGCACCTTCCTTCGCGTCGCACTCAGCGTGCCCGTGCTCGTCATCGCCTTTGCGGGCGTGCTGCTCATCGCCGCACTCATGTTGTATCCAATGATGGGCAAAGAGTTCCTCCCCGCCTTCAATGAAGGCAGCGCCACCATTTCGCTGGCCAGCGCACCCGGCACCTCGCTCGCTCACTCGAATGAGATTGGCGAGGTCGGCGTGCGTTTGCTGCAAAGCATGCCTGAAGATGTCAAAAGTGTGGGCCGCCGCGCCGGACGTGCGGAGAAGGACGATCACGTCATGCCGGTGAGCGTGAACGAGTTTGATGTCGAGTTTCACGAGACGGGAAGATCGCGCGAAGTGGTCTTTGCTGAAATTCGCACCAAGCTCAAAGCCATTCCCGGCACCTTCCTCAATGTCGGCCAGCCCATCAGTCACCGCTTGTCCCACATGCTCAGCGGCGTGTCGGCGAAGATCGCCGTGAAGATATTTGGTCCTGATCTCGACGTGCTGCGTGAAAAAGGCGCGCAGGTTCGCGATCTCGCCAAAACGATCCCCGGTTTGACCGATGTGAATCTCGAAGCACAGGTGCCGATTCCGCAAATAAAGATCGAAGTAAACCGCGAGCGGGCCGTCGCATACGGGGTGCAGCCTGGAACACTCAATGAACAAGTCTCGGCGCTTCTTGGCGGCAAAACGCTGGCCGAACTGCGTGAAGGCCAGCGTACGGTCGATCTCGTGATGCGTTTGCCGGAGTCCTTTCGCGATTCGCCGGAGAAACTCGGCGAGCTACTCATCGAGACGGATCGCGGCCAGCGTATTCCCTTGCGCCTCGTCGCCGACATCCGTGAAGGCAAAGGACCCAACGTGATCAATCGTGAAAACAGCCTGCGGCGAATCGTCATCGGTGCCAACACCGCTGTGCGCGATCTCGAATCCCTTGTGAATCAATGGGAGGCTGCCGTGGAGGAGAACGTAAAGCTGCCTGAAGGCTACTTCCTCCGCTTTGAAGGCGAGTTCCAGGCCCAGCAGGCCGCGTCGAAGCGCATCGCCTTCTATTTTACGCTCGTGCTGCTGGCCATCACTGTTCTGCTCTATGGCTACTTCCGCAGTGTCTCGCTCGCGCTGCAAGTAATGCTGAATATCCCGCTCGCGCTCATGGGCTCGCTCGGCCTCACCTGGGCGCTCATCAACAACATCAGCATCGCCACCATCGTCGGCTTCATCGCCGTCGGCGGCGTGGCCGCGCGCAATGGCATCATGATGATCAGCCATTACCTGCACCTCATGCGGTATGAGGGCGAAGGTTTCACCCGCCAGATGATCGTGCGCGGTACGCTGGAGCGGCTGGTGCCGGTGCTGATGACCGCCCTGAGCGCAGGCATCGCTCTGATCCCGCTGCTTCTCGCCGCGCATGAGCCGGGCAAAGAAATCCTGCATCCCGTCGCCGTCGTCATCGTCGGCGGCCTCATCAGTAGCACGCTGCTCGATTTGATGGTCACCCCCGCAGTCTTTTATCTCTTCGGCAAACCACGCACTCAAACCACACCATGAAAACCAAACTCATCCTCCTAGTCACCCTCATTTCTACCCTCGCTTTCGCCCACGAAGGCGTCGAACGCGGCCCCAACGGCGGTCGCATCGTTGAATTCAGCGACAATGAAACCATGCACGGCGAGGTTCTCGTCAAAGACGGCAAATTTCGCATCGCGCTACTCGATAAGGACAAGAAACCGGTCGCCCTGGCCGCCCAAACGCTCACCGCCATCACCGGTGACCGCGCGAAGCCGGTGAAGTTGGAGGTCACGAAGGACGCGAAAGGCTTCGTCATCCCCGAGTTGAAGGCCGGCGAGTGGCTGATCCTCCGCTACAAAGACACGCCAGATGCCAAGGCCTTCACCGCACGCATGGAATACAACACCGCCATCTGCGAAGAATGCCAGGCCCAGGAGTGGCTGTGCAAGTGCAAGCCGGAGAAAGAGGCCAAATAAGCAACGGGCGGCCCATGATTCCCCAAGCAGAGTATCCTCGTGAGAACGCTCTTAAAGGTGGCTTGTTCGTTCACACGACCTAGGCTGGCCCGCACATGACACGCCTTGTCGCCCCCGAAATCCTCGAAACTCTTGCCGACGGCGATCCGCATGCCATTCGCAGTCGAGCGGATCTTTTGAAGGTGAACTGGATCATGGGCAATCACCGCTGGATGCTCCAAAGGCTCAAAACGGAGCGTCAACCCGGTGAACACATCTGCGAACTCGGCGCGGGCGATGGAGCACTGAGCCAAAAGCTGCTGCAAAATGCGGTTTGTGCTCCGCATGAGCTTCACGCCGTCGATCTGGCTGTGCAGCCTAAAAACTGGCCTGCAGGTGCCGTGTGGCATCGTGGTGATCTTTTTGCCATGCCACTGCCAGATTGCGAAATCCTCATCGCCAACCTGTTTTTGCATCATTTCACCAGCGATCAGCTTTCACGCCTCGGCGCACAACTTTCACCGAAAACGCGTCTCATCATCGCGGCAGAGCCAGCTCGGTATTTTGCCCATAAAATCAGCGGTTGGCTCTTCACACGATTGGCGCGGCTGAATCATGTGACGCGTTATGACATGCAGGTGAGCATCCGTGCGGGCTTCCGTGGAGATGAGCTGCCGCGCTCGCTTGCCCTTCAAGCTCCTTGGAGCTGGAAAAGCGAGTGTACGATGTTTGGTGCCAATCGCGTGGTGATGCGCCGCTAGTGAACACTGAGCGGAATAAAATCGGGCGCGGCCCATGATGGACCGCGCCCGTTTTTCCTCAACGTAACCTGGGAACCAATCAGGTCAGAATTTGATGTTCAAGGCGAAGCGAGCGTTGATGCCAGGGATGGTGTAGCGGTCGAGGTCCGTGGTGGCGGTGGTGAGGCCGCGGACGTCCTGATAGCGCCAGGCTTTTTCGTTGGTGAGGTTGTAGAGACCGGCGGTGAAGGTGACTTTTTCGGTGACCTGCCAGCGGGCGACGAGATCGAGCAGAAGGGATGATGACGGGATGAACTGGTTCGGCGTGGCGGTGGCTGAGGTGAGGTTTTGACGGGCGAAGTAGCTCGCGATGAATTCGAGCTGCACCTGCTCGTAGGCGTAGCGCAGGCCGAGCACGGCCTTGAAGGGATCCATCGAAGAGAGCGGCTGGTTGTTCTGCCCGTCCCAGCCCTGCGAGTAGGCCGCATTGCCAAAGAGAGTGAAGTTTTGCAGCACCGGGCTGATGAAATCGAGGCTGGAATCTCCTTTGAATTCGAGGCCGTAGATGGTGGCGTAGCTGAGGTTTTGGCTCTGGAAGATGGTGGGACTGGCGGGAGTGCCTGCTCCACCTGCATTGGCGAAGAGCTGAATGAAGTTCTGATACTGGTTGTAGTAGGCGGCGAGGGACCACGCGGCCTTCTCATACTGCCCACGCATACCGAGCTCGAAGCTCTGGCTGATTTCGTTCTTCAAAGCCGGGTTTGGGATAGTTTGGTAGTTGAACGGGATGTTCGTGACGGTGCCGTTGAGGTCCTCCGGCGTGGGATTGCGGAAGCCCATGGCATAGCGGAAGTAGGCGCTGTGATGCTCGTCGAGCTTCGCGAGGAAGGAGAGCTTCGGTGCGAGGGAGAATTTTTCATAGTCGGTGCCAGCGAGACCACCGCTGGCGCGGAGGTAGAGGGCATCGTTATCGACATTCATCTGGTAGTATTCCACTCGCAGGCCGGGCGTGAGGATGTAGCGCCGATCCGGCCCCCAACTGATCTCGTCCTGGATGTAGGCTCCGTAGCGCAGCGTCTCGCTATCCGGCATGTCTTTGAGCGGAAAGGTATCCGGTGTGAAGACCTTGGTCGTGGTGTTGGCCGTGAAATCATATTCGGTGCCGTCGCGGGTGCGGCGGGAGAAGGACGAGATGAACTCTGCGCCATAGGCCAGCGAGTGCTGCACGGCTCCGGTGCTGAAGTTACTCACGAGATTGAGCTGGGCACCGATGTGGCTCTGCCAATAGACATTGTTCCGGTCGCGAAAGCGGTCGCGGAAGGTGGGCGTGATGCGATCACGATTCTCCATGATGTGCTCCTCGGTGCGGGATTCCTGGAAGTAGATTTGCCAGTTGTAGCGATCCACGAGGCCGGTGTCGCTGCCACGGTCATACTCATGCCCGAGGCTGATGCGGTAGCGTGAGACCTCATCATCGAGCAGCATGGAATTCGTGCGAAAGACAAAGCCAGAGGAAAGGAACTGGCGGCGGGCGTTGAGCAGGTCGTTCGAGCTTTCCCGGCGCAGGTATTCACCGGT
>JBILVU010000150.1:0-12880 GCA_044370285.1 Prosthecobacter sp. | reverse complement strand
CCCTCGACCCTGAGTTTCACCAGCGCTGACTGGAGCACCAACAAGCCTGCCACCGTCAGCGCCGTGCAAGACACGACGAGCGAAGCTTTCGCCACGGCGAATTCGACGCTCAACCTTTCCACCACCAGTGCCACGCCTGCCTGGAACAGCCTCAGCGTCCCGGCCATTTCTGTGAATGTCATTGATGACAATGACGGCGCAAGCAGCCTGGGCATTCTCGTCACGGAAAGCGGTGGCAGCACGGCTGTCACCGAAACAGGTGCCACGACGGTTTCGCCGCTTTCCGCTGGCATGGACAGCATCGCTATCTCGCTGACTCGCCAGCCGTCCGCGAGCGTGACCGTGACGGTTCTGCCGACTTACGGGCAACTCGGCCTGAATAGCACGGGAACGACTTTTGTGACGTCTTCGGTTACCCGGACTTTCACTACCACAAACTGGGCCACGCCCCAAACTGTGGCCATTCGCGGCAATGATGACACCAGCGCTGAAAACGACTGGCCGGAAAATCCGATGCACTATGGCTCGCTGGTGATTTTTGCCACAGGTGGAGGCTATGACAATGTGGGCGCTCCAACCGTGGTGGTGCCAGTGAGTGAAAGCGCTCCTTCAGACACCACCAACGACAACCGCATCCTCATCAGCCACGCGGGCAGCGATACCACCGAGACACGTGTCTCCGAGGATGGCAGCCTCACGGACACCATCACGGTGGCTCTGCGAAAATCCCCGGCCGCAGGCGTCAAAGTATATGTCACGCTCGGCTCCGGCCAGTTGTCCTGCACGCCGGACGTGCTGGAGTTCACCACGGCGAACTACACCGTGCCCCAAAACGTCACGGTGAGGGCCACGGACGATCATTTCGCGGAAGGTCTCCAGACGGCAGCCCGCCTCAGCGCTCCTGATGCCAATGCGGTGCAGGCTTTTGCGTCTGCCACGATCTCCGGTGGCATCGTCAACGGCACCACAATCACCGCTCGTGGCAACGGCTACACGGCGGCTCCGCTGGTCACCTTCAGCGCCTCACCCACCGGCAATACGGCCACGGGAACAGCTGTCCTGAATGCTCGTGGCCAGGTGGCTTCCATCAGCATCGTGAGCGGTGGTTCAGGCTACACCGCCGCGCCAACGGTCACGATCGCGGCTCCGCCAAATCCGCTGCCGCTGAATCCCACCGCTCTCTGCACGCTCTCCGGCGGTGCGGTGAACAGCGTCACCGTCACCTCGGGCGGCGGCGGCTTCATCCGCCCGCCAACGGTCGGATTCACCGGTGCGCCTAATGGCGGCACGACGGCAACGGGTTATGCCTTGCTCAACAGCGAGGGCCAAGTTTCCAGCATCGTCCTCAGCAATCCAGGCGCAGGTTATGTGGCCACGCCGACGGTGACCTTCGGCCAGGCTCCGCCGCAGGCGATGGCTACCATCGTCGCAACTGCCACGAGCGAAAACGTCGCCGATAACAATTACAACAATTACTGGGCCATCACCCACTCGTCGCTGAACTGCACCGTGCTGGACAACGACCTCGCCGCACTCGTCGTGAACCAGTCCGCAGGCAGCACGCTGGTGAATGAGGCCGGTGCCACCGACACGGTGGGATTCTCCCTCAGCCAGCAGCCGCAGGCGAATGTGACGGTCACGCTCACACCTACGAACCAGCTTTTGGTGAACAACACCACGCTGCCCACCACGCTTACCTTCACCACCGCGAACTGGAGCACGGAGCAGGTCGTCACCGTCGCTGCGGTGAATGATGCCACCGTCGAAGGTGACCAGGGTTCCAACATCGGTGTGGGCATTACCTCCACCGATGGCAGCTTCGGTGGCCTGAAGGCAAAACCCGTGCCCGTTACGATCATCGACAACGACTACCTGCCGCTAACCCTTGGCCACGTGAATACCTGGACGATCGTCGCGGAAGCCGGCGCAGCGGGCAACTCCGATGCCTCCACCGTGCGCTTGAGTGATACCTTCACCGTGCGCCTCCCCCGCACTCCCACGGCGAATGTCACCGTCACCCTCGTGCCGGATGCCAATGTGACCGTCAGCCCCAGCGTCCTGACCTTTACCACGACGAACTCCGGCACGGACCAGACCGTGACGGTCACAGCATTTGATGACGCCACCTCCGAGGCCGCAAATCACGAGGCTAGCATCCGTTTCCAGATCAGCAGTGCCGATCCGAGCTACAGCAACAACGCCATGTATCCCTTCCCGGTGCAGGTGATCGATAATGACAGCTTTGGCGTGGCATTCGTGCAGTCTGATCTCTTCACCACGCCCACGGAGACCGCCACGGACAGCTACACCGTGCGCTTGACCAAGGCTCCGACGGCCGATGTCATCCTCGGCCTCACCTCGATGACAAACGCTGACCTCCGTCTCTCTGCCAACCTCACGCTCGGCAGTGGTGCCACAACCATTAACAGCGCCAACGTCACCTGCGCCACCACCGTCGGCATGTTCCCCGGTATGACCATTTCGGGCACTAACATCCCAACAGGGGCCACCGTCACCGGCATCACCAATGCCACCACCTTCACCATCAGTGCGAACGCCACTGCCACTGGCGCTGGGATCACCTTCACCGCTGGTGCGGTCACTGCCAGCACCGCAGCGTTGCGCTTTACCACTGCGAACTGGTCCACACCTCAAGGCGTCACCGTCACCGCCCTCGGCGATGGCGGCATCGAAGGCCGGGAACTGGTCGATGTGAACCACGCGATCCTCGCCGGTGTGGGTGACCTCGTGAACTATCCTACGAGCATGGTGCTCCCACCGGTCACCACCTACATCACGGACAATTTCCGCCGCAATGAAGGCATGAACGCTTTCGCCACGGGCGGCAGCATCGCGGTGAACACGGCCACGCCCGGCGGTGGTGCCACCTGGGTGAATGAAGGCAGCGGATTCATGGATGCCTTCGACATTTACCTCACTGGCAGGCCCATCAACGATGTGATCGTCTATCTCAGTCCCTCGATCCCGACCGGTCAGGTGGCTCAGATCGGTTCAGACAAGACCACGATGGTCTTCACGCCTGCAAATTGGAACATCCCACAAACCGTCCAGGTCATGGCCCTTGATGACACGCTCATTGAGCCAAACCACGCCACACAGGGCCTCACCTTCCAGGCACTGAGCAGCGATCCGCTCTATCAGTTCGTCAGCAGCACTCCCACCGTCAACATCGTGGACAATGAGACGCCCGCCGTCATCATCACGCAGTCCGGCGGCTCCACCAACACCGTCGAAGCAGGTGCCACGGACACCTACACCGTGGTCCTCAATAAACAGCCAAACGGAACCGTCGTCATCACGCCCACGGTGACCGGTGACTCGACCGTCAACCCCACCAGCCTCACCTTTGACGCGAGCACCTGGAACACCCCACAAACCGTGACGGTGACCGCTGTGAACGACGCCACCAATGAGCGTAACGAGGTCGCCAACATCACCCACGCCATCAATCAGGCTCTCACCACCGACACCAGCGGCTACGAACTGCCTGTGACGAATTGCGCCGTCACCACCGGCACCACCACGGTCACCACCGGGCTCAATCTCAACGTCGGCGCAGGCATGTTCATCGTCGGCACCGGCATCCCGGCTAATGCCACCGCCTCCACCGTCACGCACAACACGGCCACCAGCATCACCACGATCACGCTCAGCGCCGCCGCCACCGCTACCAACACGGGGCTCACGCTCAACGCCGTGCTCAACGGCCTCCAGACCGTGCCGAACAACATCACGGACAATGACGACCTCGTCGCCATCAGCCACACCGGCTTCGACACTCGTGTGCATGAGGACGGCACCCTGGCAGACACCATTGGCGTCACTCTCCGCCGTGCTCCCACCGGTGGCACCACCGTCACCGTCACCCGCTCGGTTCCGGCCAGCCAGGGCTACGACATCACCCCGGCCAGCGTGACCTTCACCGCGGCGGATTGGAACACGGTGAAGACCTTCAGCGTCACAGGCGTGAACAACGGAAACTTCACCGATCGTTTTCACAGCGCCAATGCCACCTTCAGCGCCGCCGCTTCAGGTGGTTCGCCGAATGACACCGGTTTCAACATCACCGCTGGCAACATCAATCAAATCCCGGTCAATGTCGTCACGCTCGACACGCCGCAGGTTGTCGTCAGTGAATCCAACAACAGCACCAATCTCAACGAAGGCGGTGCCACCGACACGGTCTCCTACATCCTCAGTCACCAGCCCACCTCGGATGTCACCGTCACCATCACCTGCGATTCGCAGTTGGAGGTCGCCGGTCTAGCCGTCGCCGGAGTGCTCACCTACGGCCCCACCGCCACGCTCACTTTCAATGCCAGCAACTGGAATGTCTATCAGGCCGCCACCTTCCGTGCGAAGGACGATGTCCTGACCGAAAGCACCAGCCTGCTCGTCCCGCACCTTGGCTGGGTCACCCACGCTTCCGTCAGCGGAGATGCGCAATACAACGGCGTCACCATGGCCACCTTCCCGGCCCTCATCATCGATAACGAGGCACCTGGAGCCGTCCTCAGCCACACGGGCGGCAGCACCCTGCTCGTCGAAGGTGGGGCCACGGACACCTACACCGTCGTGCTCACGCGTGCGCCTTCCTCCGATGTCACCGTCAACATCACGCCGGATGCCGATGCCAGCGTCAGCCCCACCACACTCACCTTCAGCTCCGGCAACTGGAGCACGCCGCAGAGTGTCACCGTCACCGCCGTGCAGGACACCGATGTCGAGGGGGCGCACTCCGCCACCATCGCTCACAGCTTCACCAGCACCGATCCGATGTACAGCGGCCACCCCGCACCTTCCCATGTCGCCTCCATCACCGATGACGATGGCAACCAGCTCGTCGTCACCCAGAGCGGAGGCACCACGGTGCTCACTGAAAATGCCAGCAACACCGGCTGGGATACTTTCACCCTCGCCCTCTCAGCCGCACCTACCGGCACGGTCACCATCAATCTGATCCCGCCGATGTATTTCATCCCGCCTGCGCCTTACTCCAAGCAGTGGGGTTACTTCACCAGTGATCTCTCCGGCTCCAACCAGCAGCGTGACCGCATCGTGCTCGACTACACCGAGATCAACAATCTCTACCGCACCACCTTCTACGCCCACCTCACCGGCATTCACGGCCCCAGCATCCCCAATCCGCCCTCCGACACCGATCTGCAAAACGCCCATTGGGCCGCCAGCAAGGCCATCGTGGACAAACTCGACCTCTGGTTCAATGGCGGCAGTCTCAAAGCACGCTACGCCACCCTCAGGGAGCCCAACCAGCCACCGCCCGGCAATCCGAACGATGCCATCCATCCCCGTCAGGTCCTCATTGAAGCCATCTACTACCACAATGGCGGAGCTAACAGCCCCGGCACCACCCGTTACCTCCCCGCCGTCGTCTTTGACCCGAAAAACCCACCCGCAGGCACCTTCCACGATGAAATCCGGGATCGCTGCCGCTGGGCTGGTTACCTCATGACCACCATCATGAACGGCTTTGTCGCCCATTAACCCTGCCAAGTCCCCTGAGAACCGAGAACCGCAAAACGGGAATCCCATCATGAACATCTTCCTCAAAAACAAACTGGACCGCAGCAAGCCCAACCGCCGTGACTTCCTGCTGCAAAGCACCGCCGCCTCCCTCGGCGTCACTTCCATCGTCAACACCCTCGCTCAGCTCAAGCTTGTCGGCTCCGCCGCAGCTCAGGGTGGTGGTGGTGACTACAAAGCCCTCGTCTGCTTCTTCCTCAACGGCGGCAACGACGCCAACAACCTCCTCATGCCCATGGGCGGCACTGCACGGTCGCTCTATGATACCGGTCGTGGCGTGCTAGCCATTCCCACCGGCCAGATCACCAGCATCCCTGCCACCGGCACCAATGCCTTTTTCAATACCACCGGACCGGTCAGCAGCGAAGTGACCCCGATCAATGGTGGTGCTTATGGCTCGGCCGGTTACCTCGGCTCCACCATGGCGCTCCATCCCGGTGCCTACCCGCTCAAAACCATGTTTGATGCCGGTGATTTGAGCTTCATCAGCAACGTCGGCACCCTCATTGGCACCCAGGCCGTCACCCGCGCCAATTTCAACACCCTCCCCGCCGCCTCCAAGCCCCCGCAGCTCTTTTCCCACTCCGATCAGCAGACCCAGTGGCAGTCCTCCCTGCCAGACCAGCCCTTCTCACGCGGCTGGGGCGGAAAAATCGCTGATTTCCTCCAGGGACTCAATTCCGGCGATCTCAGCATGTCCGTCTCCATCGCTGGCGTGAACAGTTTCCAAGTCGCCTACGAGCAGCCGGCCTACTTCATGAACAGCTCCGGCAGCGTCTCCTCCTTCACCGGCTTCGGCAGCCCTTACAACACCGCCCTGCGCAGCGCCTCCCTCCAGCCTGTTTATACCAATCCTCCCTCCGTCCCTGCCAACAAATACAACCCTATGGCGGCAATCCAGGCCGGTGCCGATCCACTCGCTGGCACCAACTATCAGCACAACGCTGCTGGCTGGCGCCTCCGCGCTGTCGAGCAAATCATGGCCATGTCCCATGCCAGCCTGTTTGATGAGGCCTACAACGTCACCCCTGAAAACGCCCGCATTACCGAAGGCCTCGTCGGCAATGCCCTCGCCCAGACCGCCAATCCGGACGGCAGCAACAGCATGGACGCCCATTGGAACAACTGGTTCCCCAACGGCCTCTTCAACCCTCGTCTCCCGGACATCGCCAACCAAATGAAAGTCGTCGCCCGCATCATCGCCGGGCGCAGCGCCCTCTCCAACACCCGCCAGATATTCTTTGTCCAGCTCGGCGGCTGGGACACCCACACCTCGCAGATCCCCGGAGCCACCAACCAGGGCCACTACGCCCTCGTCAACCAGATGTCCCGCGCCATCCGCGCCTTCAAAGACGCCATGCAGGCCGCTGGCACCTGGAACAACGTCCTCCTCTTCTCCGCCTCCGACTTCAACCGCACCCTCACGCCCAACAAAAACGACAACACCGGCGGCTCCGACCACGCCTGGGGCAGCCACATGTTCGTCGCAGGCGGAGCCGTCAAAGGCGGCAAAGTCTGCGGCTCCTACCCCGATCTCACCGTCAATGGCGGCATCGACTGCACCGGCAACCGTGGTCGCTGGATCCCCTCCACCTCCACCGACCAGGTCTTCGCCTCCATCGCCAAATGGTTCGGCGTCTCCGATGGCGACATCGGCACCATCCTGCCCAATTTCAACCGCTTCCAAGCCGATCTCAGCCCCTCGACGCTCACCAACAAGAACCTCGACTTCCTGAACTTCACCTGATTTGGGAATCAGGGCGGCGTTTCGTCCCTTTCAGTTTCCAACTCTCAAATTTCAATGCACCGAACCAAGCCCGGCCTGCTTGAAACCTGCCACCTGGAACTCTCCTCTCATGCGTCGTCCGAAGTTCCTCATCCTCGTCTCCGCCCTTCTTCTGGCCCTCGTCATCATCTTCTGGCCTGGACGCCTTCCTGAGCTGCGTGATGAGTCCAAACCCACTCCGCAGCCACCGCCTGCACCGCTCCTCAGCGATCTCGGCAAGCCCGCCCAGCTCTACCGGGTCGCTCCGGCTTCTCCCGGTCGCGTTTACGAGATTGATCCCGCCAACGAGCAGCGGGCCGACATGCTCAACTCCCCTGATCAAGGCGTGCAGGAGGACCTCCAGATCGTTTCTGAGTTCGTCGATCTGATCCACAAGGCGGGCGTCAACGCCTCCTTTGGCGACAATGCCGATATCACGACCGCCCTCACCGGCACGCAATACGCCGGGCAAAAGGGCCACATCTTCCCCCGCTCCCATCCCGCCATCCGTGGTGGCCAGCTCGTCGATCGCTGGGGCACGCCCTTTTGGTTTCACGCCAACGGCCCCGGCCAGCTCGAAATCCGCAGCGCCGGGCCCGACAAACAACTCTTCACCACCGACGACATCTCTCACAACCCCAGCCCTCCCGGTCTCGGCGTTACCCCCGCCCAGCCCTGAGTATGTAGTTCCCCGCCTGCATCGCTGAGCGAAGCACTGCGGGCAGGGGGCTTCAGCCCGTCCAAGGCCTCTCGTTCGTAGTTCGGGCTTCAGCCCGTTCAAAACGCTCCAATCACGGCCTGCTGCGAAGCCGCGAAGCGAACGCCGAACTACAAACGCCGAACTTTCTCCCTTCCACTTTCGCGAGCGCTTTGATACCCTCGCGGCATGCCTGAGATCAAAACCGCCTTCTGGAACGTCGGAAATCTCTTCGACACCACCGCCTCCGAACTCGCCACCGACCTCGAGTTCACGCCCGAGCAAGGTTGGACCCAGGCCGCCTACGACGCCAAGGTCAAAAACCTCGCCGCCGTCATCAATGCCCTCCACGATGGCACCGGCCCCGACCTCCTCGGGCTCTGTGAGGTCGAAAACGAAGCCGTCATCCGCGATCTCATCAAGGCCACCGGCCGCACCGATCTTCAAATTGCCCACCTCGATAGCGAGGACCTCCGTGGCATCGACTGCACCCTGCTCTACTCCGACAAAATTTTCCGCAAGCCCGCCAAATCCGAGATGAAGGGCCACACCGTCCATCTGCGCTATGCCACGCGGGATGTTTTCGAGGTTCGCCTCCGGCTCAAAGGCCCCGGCACACCGCCCGAGCTCATCGTGCTCGTCAATCACTGGCCCTCCCGCAAAAACGGCCAGTATGAGACCGAGCCCCTGCGCATCACCGCCGCCGAGCATACCGGCCGCCTCGTTGATGCCTACCTCAAATACTCGAAGCAGGAGTATCTCACCGCCAAACCGCCCTTCACTCTCGACCAGCTCAAAACCCGCTGGAACCGCAACATCCTCCTCATGGGTGATTTCAACGACGAACCCTGGTCCCGCAGCATCCTCGACTACCTCCAGGCCTCCAAAGACCTCGACCACGTCGAAGAGGAAATGAAAGGTGCCGCCGGTGGAAAGCCACCCACCGCCGAAAACTACCTCAAACGCTCCGCCCACCTCTTCAACGCCATGTGGCCGCAGACCGCCGTTCCTGATCGTGGCACCCATTATTTCTCCGCCGCCACCAATTCGATGAACCTCCTCGACCAGTTCATCCTCTCCCGCGGCCTCGTTTTTGGCCTTCAGGGGCTCAAATTCGAGCCTGCCAGCGTGTCCATTTTCAACAAACCACCCGCTGCCGATGCCCGCGGTCGCCCCTTTTCCTTCGACCGCGAAAAACTCACCGGCTCCAGCGACCATCTGCCCATCACCGCCAAGATCACCGTGCTTTGAACCCCTCCCCAGATTGCACCTTGCCTTGCACCTCTCTCCTTGCTAAAAAGCCCACCTGCCATGCCTAGCATCCAGTTCACCACCCCCAGCGGCTCCTCCGGCCTTCTCGAAATCAGCGCCGAGCGCATGTCCCTCGGCCGCGCCGATGACAACCAGCTCGTCCTCGCCGATGACTCCGTCTCCAGCCACCATGGAGAGGTCTCCTTCGATGGTGCCACCTGGATTTTCTCCGACCTCGGCTCCACCAATGGCACCAAGATCAACGGCGCTCGCGTCGAGGCCCTCCAGCTCGAGCACGGCGGCTCCTTCACGCTTGGCGATGTCGAATGCGTTTTCATCGGTGATGAAGAGGCTCCTGCCGCCGCACCGGCCCGCGCCGCTTCCCGCACCGTCTCCAGCGGAGGCTATGCCTCCATTCCGTATGATCGCAGTCTCCGCACCGGCTTTGGCCCCAAAAAGGTCGTCAAAGGCTCCAGTTCTGCTGGCTTGATCGCCCTTGGCTTCCTCGGCCTTCTGGCCTGCGGCGCGGCCTTCTACTTCGCCTCGCAGCTCGCTTAAAGCATCATGCGTTGACGGACCAGCGATGAGGAATGGCGTGTGCCATAGCGCCCACGCGTCCCCACGCCTTCGCTCCTGTCCGCTCCCCCTCTCATTTCTCTTCCCCCAAAAAAACCATGTCCAATACCATCGTAGTCGGCGCCCAGTGGGGCGATGAAGGAAAAGGCAAGATCGTCGATTTCCTCACCGAAAAGACCGACGTCGTCGTGCGTGCCGCAGGCGGCAGCAATGCAGGCCACACCGTCATCAGCAACGGCCAGAAATACATCCTGCATCTCATCCCCAGCGGCATCCTTTGGGAGGACAAGCTCTGCATCATCGGCAATGGCGTCGTCATCGATCCCTTCGGCCTGCTCGAAGAAATGGCCAAGCTACGCAGCCAAGGCGTGAAGATCAGCGCCAAGAACCTGCTCATCAGCGAAACCGCCCACCTCGTCATGCCTTACCACAAGGCGCTCGACCGTGCTCGCGAAGCCAAACGCGGAGCCAAAGCCATCGGCACCACCGGACGCGGCATCGGCCCGGCCTACGCCGACAAAATCGAGCGCAACGGCCTCCGTGCCATCCTGCTCACCCAGCCTGAAAAACTCGCCGTCGAGCTGCGTGAGCGCATCATCAGCAACAACGAAGTCATCGTCGCTGCTGGCATTGAAGCTGTTCCAGTCGAGGAAACCGTGGAGAAGGTCCTCGCCGCCGCCGCCACGCTCGCCCCGCACATCACGAACACCGTCGTCGCCTGCCACGAGGCCATCCAGGCTGGCAAAAACCTCCTCTTCGAAGGTGCTCAGGGCACTTACCTCGACATCGACCACGGCACCTACCCCTTCGTCACCAGCTCGAACACGACCTCCGGCGGTGCTTGCACCGGCTCTGGCGTGCCGCCGCGCATGATCGATAAAGTCGTCGCCGTCTGCAAAGCCTACACCACCCGTGTCGGCAGCGGTCCCTTCGTCACCGAGAACGATGCCATCGGCGACATGCTCCACAACATGGGCCGCGAATTCGGCGCCACCACCGGCCGCGCCCGCCGCTGCGGATGGCTCGATGCCGTGCTGCTGCGTTACGCCGTCATGGTCAATGGCGCGGATGAACTCGCCATCACCAATCTCGACGGCCTCGATGGCCTCGACGAAGTGCAGATTTGCACCTCCTACACGCTCCGTGGCCAAACGCTCACCTACCCGCCCAGCACCATCGAGGACATCGAAGCCTGCGTGCCCGTGTATGAAAGCCATCCCGGCTGGAAGACCGATCTCAGCCAGATCAAAAACTTCGCCGACCTTCCCCCGCTCGCGAAGAGCTACCTCAAGCGCGTGGAAGAACTCACCGGTGCCCGCATCAGCCTCCTCGGCATCGGGCCTGCTCGTGAGCAAACGCTCGTCGCCTGAACCCAATGAAGGTTTACGCCTACCAAGGCTGCTCCACCTGCCGCAAAGCCCTCACCTGGCTGAAAAGCCATGGCATCGAGGCTGAAGTGCTGCCCATCCGCGAGACGCCACCCAGCGTCATCGAACTCCGCGCCGCACTCAAAGCCCGTGGCGGCGATCTCCGCGCCCTCTTCAACACCTCCGGCCTCGATTACCGAGCCATGGACATCAAATCCAAGCTCCCCAGCTTGTCCGTCGATGAAGCGCTCACCTTGCTTTCCACGCACGGCAATCTCGTGAAGCGTCCGCTCCTCGCGGATGCCAAGACAGGCACTTACCTCGTCGGCTTCCAAGAAGCCGAGTGGGCGAAAGCACTCGCGTAAAGCAGCGGCTTGGCGAAGCAAAGTAGCCATTTCGCTCCGCGAGATGAGCTCAGCGCATCGCAAATCTCAACTGTACGCGAAAACCTTCCGCTCATCTCGACGGAGCGAGATGGCTACTCTGCTCACGCATCCATCGAGTGCTGCACATGGCTACCAGCCACACCTCAGCTCAATCAAACAATCTCCTCCACGCTCACCTGCGCGGAGCTATCCATCTCGCCGATGATTTTCGCACCGGGGCTGCTGGCGAGGGCTTTGTCCACCTGATCGGGGGACACGATAGCCACCCAGCCGAGGCCCATGTTGAAGGTATCGATGGCGTCCGACTTGTCGGCGTGACGCAGCACCTTCTGGACGACGTCGTTTTCCCAGAAGGGAATGCTCAACTTGGCTCCGAGGCCACGCTTCAGGAACATGCGGCCCAGATTTTCCGGCAGACCACCTCCGGTGATGTGCGCCATGGCCTTTGGCTTGATGCCAGCGGCCTTGAGAGCGGCAGGCTGCTCGTGATAAAGCAGCGTCGGGCTGAGCAAGAGTCGCATCTCGTCCTCGCTGAAAGTGAGTTTTTCCTTCTCGATGATGCGGCGCACGAGGCTGAAGCCGTTCGCGTGGAAACCGGCGCTCTTCCAGCCAATGAGCACGTCACCAGCCGCGATGGTGCCTGGATCGAGGAGATCTTCTTTTTCGCAGGCACCGATGGCGAAGCCGCTGAGCTCCACCATGCCTTCGGGCACCATGCCGGGCATCTCCGCCGTCTCACCGCCTGCGAGGATGCAATTGCAGGCCACCAGGTATTCCGTCATGCCGGCGATGATGCGCGTGATCTGCGTCTTTTGGATCTTCGGAATGCCCACGTAGTCGAGGAACATGATCGGATCAGCGCCAGTGGTCAGCACGTCGTTCACATTCATCGCCACGAGGTCTTTGCCAGCCGCTTCGAGCTGGTCGTGCTTGAGCAAAAGCTCGATCTTCGTGCCCACGCCATCGCAGCCGGTGAGGATCATGGGGTGCTTGTAACCACTGAGGTCATAGGCGGCGGCGAAAAGGCCAAAGGGATTCGCCAGCTTGCGGTTCCGCTGGGTGCGCTTCACCAGCACGCCGATGTCATCGACCAGCGAGGCTGCTTCGTGAATATCGACTCCGGCTTGTTTATAGGTGTGGGCGGCGGCTGGGGAACTCATGGGGCGGGGCGTTTAGCCCGGAAGACGGGGTGACTCAATCAGAAACTCACCCGGCGCTTTTCCTTTCCCCCGCCCCGTGCCATGATCCGCCCGCCATGCCTTCCGCCCTCGCC